>JBCDDO010000378.1:0-3302 GCA_039180245.1 Pseudomonadota bacterium
CGCGTTTCGCCGCGATGAGACCGGGCATCTGGCGCCCTATGACACACCCTCGGCCTTTGTCTATTCCACGGGCATGTTTGCCGACCCTGACGGGTTCACCGATGCGATCTGGGAGACCGCCGAGGAGCTGGGCTTTCGGCTTGAATACCTGACCACCGAGTATGACAGCCCGGAATTCGAGTTCACGTTGTCCTATGACGATGCGCTGCGGGCGGTCGACGAGAATTTCCTCTTCCGGGTCATGATCCGCGAGATCGCCTGGCAGCATGGCATCCATCTGACCTTCATGCCCAAGCCGATCCCCGATCTGGGCGGTGCCGGGGTGCATGTGAACTTCTCCTTTGCCGATGCGCAGGGCGCCAATGTGCTGGCCATGGGCGCCCAGGGCGGCCCGCATCACATGACCGATCTGGCCAAGGGCTGCATCGCCGGGCTGATGCGCCACCACAAGGGGCTGGCCGGGCTGATCGCGCCCACCGTCAACTCCTATGCGCGGCTGCAGCCGGCCACGCTGTCGGGCTATTGGTGCAACTGGGGCGGCGATCACCGCGGGGTGACGACGCGCATCTCGGCCGAAGGTGGGTCGAAGACGCGGATCGAGCATCGCATGGCCGACGGCGCCGCCAATATCTACACCACCGTCGCGGCGGTGCTGCAGGCGGCAAGGCTTGGCGTTGAGGGCGGCTATGCCCTGCCGCCGATGGAAACAGGCGATTGCTTTGAGACCACCGATGCGACTGAGGGCGCGCCCGAGAGCCTGGGTGCCGCACTCGACGCGCTGGCCGCGGACACGGCGCTGACCGGCGCCATCGGGCAGCTTTTGTGCGACAACCACATCTTCATGAAGCGCGACGAGATCGAGAAGACCGCGGCCCTGGACGGCACCGACCTGCGCGATTTCTACATCAACTGGATCTAGGCGCGCGGCGGTCGGGGTGGTCTGGATCATCCTTGCCCTGGGCCTGGGCGGGATCCTGAAAGGCGCGACCGGGGCCGGGGCTCCGATCATCGCGGTGCCGCTGATTGCCGTTTTCTACGATGTGCCCACGGCGGTGACAGTGCTGATGGCGCCGAACCTTCTGTCGAATGTCTGGCAGGGATGGGAGAACCGCAAGGCGATGCTGCCGCACGGGTTCGTGCTGGCCCTGACCGGGGGCGGCGCGGTCGGCGCGGTCCTGGGCACCTGGATGCTGGCCCGCCTCGGCTCGGATCTGCTGCTCACCATCACCGGCGCGGTGGTGCTGGCCTATATCGCGCTGCGCCTGGCCCGCCCGGATTGGCGGCTGAGCTTTGCAACCGCCGCGCGCATCGCCCTACCGGTGGGGGTGCTTGCCGGCACGCTGCAAGGGCTTGCCGGCGTCTCGGCGCCGGTCTCGATCGGCTTTCTCAATGCCATGCGGTTGGCCCGCCCGGCCTTTATCGGCACCATCTCGGTCTTTTTCATGGGCATGACGCTGGTGCAGATCCCGGCGCTGTTTGCAACCGGGCTGATGGGCTGGGAGCGGCTGGGTCTGAGCCTGGCTGCCATGATCCCGATCCTGATCTGCATGCCGCTCGGGGCCTGGGCGGCGCGGCATGTCTCGGCGCAGGTCTTTGACCGGCTGATCCTGGTGCTTTTGGGCCTCATCGGTTTACGCCTGCTGGCTGCGGGGGTTTTTTAGGGCCGTCAAGCCGTTGGATGCCAAGCCCCAGCGCGCGGCCAGACATGGGGCGCAACGTGTTTGCCTCTGGAATGATCAAATCGCTTCCGCAGCTGTGTCGATCTGTGGCAAAGCTGTGGGGTATCTGTCGGCTGAAAGTCTCCCAATGTCCCATGCGCGCGATCTGACCACCGGCCCGCTGGCAGGCCATTTCCGCGCGCTGGCGGTGCCCACGGCGGTGGGCATGGTCTTCACGACGCTGACCAATGTGGCCGACATGTATTTTGCCGGCATGCTGGGCACGGATGAACAGGCCGGCCTGGCGCTGTCGTTTCAGGTCTTTATGGTTCTGGTCGCGCTGGGCTTTGGCGTCAGCTCGGCAATGAGCGCGCTGGTCGGCAATGCGCTGGGCGGCAAGCTGGCCCAGCGGGCGCGTCATGTCGCCAATCAGGGCATTCTCTTTGCCATCACCGCCTCGGTGGTGTTCTTCATCGCCGGTCAGCTGGGCGCGGGCACCATGCTTGGCGTGATTTCCGAGCCGGGCGGCGCGCGCGATGCGGCGACGAGCTATCTGGAGGTGCTGCTCTTTTCGATGCCGGCCTTCCTGCTGGCCTATGGCGCGAATGGCGTTTTGACCGCACAGGGCGACACGGTCACCGTCAGCCGGGCCCAGATCGGTGCCTTCTTTGCCAATCTTGTGCTCAACCCGCTTTTTATCTTTGGGATCCCGGGTCTGGTGCCGGGGCTGGGGTTTGACGGCATCGCGCTGTCCACGGTGGTCTGTTATCTGGGGATGCTGGCCTGGGTGCTGACGCGGGTCATGCGCTCGGACGTGATGCGCGAGGCGACGGCGGCCTGGCGGGTCGATCTGGCGGAATGGCGCGAGATCATGGCGCAGGCCATCCCGGTGAGCTTTGCCATGATCGTGATGATGATCGCGGGCTTTGTGGTCCAATACACGCTCAAAGGGTTCGGGCCGGATGCCCAGGCCGCCTATGGCGTGGCGCTGCGCATCGAGCAGATCCTCCTGCTGCCAGCCTTCGGGCTGACTGGGGCGCTGCTGCCGATTGCCGCCCAAAACCTGGGCGCGGGGCAGTTCGACCGGGTGCGCGCGGCGGCCTGGTTCTGCGTGCGCACCGGGGCCGTGCTGATGCTGGGCGCTGCGGTGGTGCTTTGGCTGGGCGGCGGGCGCGCCATGTCGATCTTTTCGGACGATCCCCGGGTGGTCGAGATCGGCGCGAGCTATCTGATCGTGGATGGCTTCATCCTGCCGCTCTACGTGATCCTCTTTGCCATCAATTCGCTGCTCCAGGCGTTCAAGAAGCCGCTTTGGACCCTGGTGATCGGGCTATACCGCCAAGGCTTTGGGGTGGCGTTTTTCATCTGGCTCTTTGTCACGGTGCTGGATGCGGGGCTGTGGGGCGTCTGGATCGGCATCGCAACCAGCGTCGTGACCGGCTTTGCCGTCTCGCTGATTGTGCTGGAATACATCGCCAGGCCCCGCATTGGTGGCTGTTTTGCGCCGCAGCGGGCGGCCGTGGCGTCGGCTGCGGGGTCCTGAACGCCGCCAGGTCCGGTCTCGGCCACGCCCGATCAGCGGATCGCCAACGGCGGCATCGGCTGTCCCGGACCGCCAGCCGGCTAGAAATCCGCATCCCTCAG
>JBCDDO010000379.1:0-3297 GCA_039180245.1 Pseudomonadota bacterium
GCCGATCGCGCGCGCGCACAATGGGTTTTCCGGGCGGTTCCCGGGGTTTTCTGACACAGCTCCCTTTCGAACGCACAGTCTTCGCAAACCTGCCTGTAGACGGCCGAGGAGGGCTCGACCTGCCCGCCGAGCTGTGCCAGTTTGCGCGAAATTTTGGGAGGAGACGGACATGCGCACCATCAAGGGGCCGGCATTGTTCCTGGCGCAGTTCGCGGGCGACACGGCACCGTTCAACAGCTGGGACACGATCACCAAATGGGCGGCCGAATGCGGCTATGCCGGGGTTCAGGTGCCCAGCTGGGACGACCGGATGATCGATTTGGCGCAGGCGGCGTCCTCGAAGGACTATTGCGAGGAGTGGGCCGGTGTGGCGCGCGAGAACGGGGTCGAGGTCACCGAGCTTTCCACCCATCTGCAGGGACAGCTCGTTGCCGTGCATCCGGCCTATGACACTGCCTTTGACGGGTTTGCGGCCGAAAGCGTGCGTGGCAATCCCAAGGCCCGCCAGGCCTGGGCGGTCGAGCAGGTGAAGATGGCGCTGCGTGCGTCAGCCAATCTGGGCATCACCGCCCATGCGACATTCTCCGGCGCGCTGGCCTGGCCTTACATCTATCCCTGGCCGCAGCGCCCTGCGGGATTGGTCGAGGCTGCCTTTGACGAGCTGGCCGCGCGCTGGCGCCCGATCCTCGATCTGGGCGAGGAGTTGGGTGTGGATCTGTGCTACGAGATCCACCCGGGCGAAGATCTGCATGACGGTGTGAGCTATGAGATGTTCTTGGAGCGGACCGGCAACCACCCCCGCGCCCGCATGCTCTATGATCCCTCGCATTACGTGCTGCAATGCCTGGATTATCTCGACAATCTCGACATCTATGCCGACCGGATCGGGATGTTCCATGTCAAGGATGCCGAGTTCAACCCGACCGGCCGGCAGGGCGTTTATGGCGGCTTTCAGTCTTGGGTGAATCGCGCCGGGCGCTTCCGCAGCTTGGGTGACGGCCAGGTCGATTTCGGCGCGGTCTTTTCCAAGCTCGCCGCGATGGATTTCGACGGCTGGGCGGTCGTGGAATGGGAATGCTGCCTCAAGCATCCCGAGGATGGCGCGCGCGAGGGCGCGGCCTTCGTGCGCGACCATATCATCCGGGTGACCGAGACGGCCTTTGACGATTTTGCCTCCGGCGGCACGGATGATGCCGCCAACCGCCGGATGCTGGGGCTTGAATGAGCCCTATTGCCCGTCCCAAAACGGCCGCCTTGCCTCGCGCCGGGCGTCCGCGCGCGTCACGCCGATATCGTCCAGCAGGTGATCGTCGAGCGTTGCCAGATCGGCACGGCTGCGCGCCCGCGCCATCCAGCGCATCAGGATTGCCAGCCAGCCTCTCGGCCGGGCGGGTGAAACTGGAAAAGTGCGGTGCGTCGCGCAGTTGGTTGATCGACATGCCATGGCCTCGCCTCTTCAATCGGCGAGACGGCACTTGGCTCGACCTGAGCTCTGTCCGGGCGGCCGTCGCTGGCCCGGCCGGCTGGTCCTATCCAAGGTCGCGCTGGCAGACAAGGAGATTTTCATGAGCGAGACACGCGCGCCCCGCATTCGGCTGGGCATGATCGGCGGCGGGCAGGGGGCATTTATCGGCGGGGTCCATCGGATCGCTGCGCGGATGGACGACCGGTACGATCTGGTCGCCGGGGTCCTGTCATCGACGCCCGAGCGCGCGCGTGCCTCGGGCGCTGAGCTGGGCCTTGCGCCGGAGCGGATCTATACCGACATCGCCGCCATGGCCGAGGCCGAGGCCGCACGCCCGGATGGGATCGAGGCCGTGGCGGTGGTCACCCCGAACCATATGCATCGGGCGGCTGCCGAGCCCTTTCTGGCCCGTGGCATCCATGTGATCTGCGACAAGCCCCTGACCTCGACGCTGGAGGATGCCGAGGCGCTGGCCGCGGCGGCCCAGGCCTCGGGCGCGCTTTTTGTGCTCACCCACAACTATACCGGCTATCCGATGATCCGACAGGCCCGGGCGATGGTGGCCGAGGGGGCGCTGGGCGCCATTCGGGTCGTTCAGGTTGAGTATCCGCAGGACTGGCTGAGCCGGGATCTCGAAGCAAGCGGGCAGAAACAGGCCGCCTGGCGGACCGACCCCGCGCAATCGGGCGCGGGCGGCTCGGTGGGCGATATCGGCACCCATGCGCTCAACCTGGCCTGTTTCGCAACCGGCCTGACGCCGGCCGCGCTCTGTGCCGATTTGCACCGATTTGTCGATGGGCGGCAGCTTGACGACAACGCCCATGTGCTGCTGCGCTTTGCTGAGGGCGCGCGCGGCATGCTCTGGTCGAGCCAGGTGGCGCCGGGCAACGAAAACGCGCTCAGGCTGCGGGTCTATGGCGCCGATGGCGGGCTCGACTGGTCGCAAGAGGAGCCCAACAGCCTTTGGCACAGTCCGCTGGGCGCGCCGACGCAGCGGCTGACCCGGGCCGGCCATGGCGCGGGCGAGGCGGCGGGACGGCTCACGCGGATCCCCGCCGGGCATCCGGAAGGCTATCTGGAGGGCTTTGCCAACATTTATGGCGAGGCTGCCGAGGCGATCATGGCCCGCCGTGCGGGCGTGGCGGTGCCAGCCGAGGTCACGTTCCCAACCATCGAAGACGGGCTGATGGGCATGCGTTTTATCGCGGCCTGTGTGCGGTCATCGGCGCAGGGCGCGGTCTGGGTCGAAATCTGAGTCCTGGCATTGGACGCTATGCTGCGTTGCAATATTGCGCCTGCGAAGGTGTGGGCGCAACAAACCCGTTGTGTAAAGTTTAGTTCGATGGTTTAGTCAACTTCAGTCGGCGGCGATGGACCGGCCGCGCCCCGCCGGCGCGCCAGCTTGGCACTCAACGATACGGCCGCGACATGGGAGGACCGTATGCGGATCAACACGGCATGCATTGCCGCCGCGGCGCTCGCCGTTGGCGCGACCGGCGCCACCACCGCTCAGGCGCAGGAAGATCTGACGCTGTGCTGGGCGGCTTGGGACCCGGCCAACGCGCTTGTGGAGCTGTCAAAGGATTTCACCGCCGAAACCGGCATCGGCATGAAGTTCGAATTCGTGCCCTGGCCGAATTTTGCCGACCGGATGCTCAACGAGCTCAATTCCGGCGGGCAGCTGTGCGATCTTTTGATCGGTGACAGCCAGTGGATCGGCGGCGGCGCTGAGAACGAACATTACGACAAACTCAACGATTTCTTCGACGCCGAAGGCATCTCGATGGATGATTTCGCCCCGGCGACGGTCTATGCCTATTCGACCTGGCCCA
>JBCDDO010000380.1:0-3245 GCA_039180245.1 Pseudomonadota bacterium
AGACCAGTCTGGACATTGATCGATCAGGAGACCCGCCCGGGCCTTTGGTTTTCGCCGATCGTCCGCGCGGGCCTCAGCGGGTTCAGACCGCAGAGAGCCCGGCATCGAGCGCGGCGAGGATGCCGTCGATCTCTTCCGCCGAGATCACCAAGGGCGGCGACATCAACATGGTATGGCCCGACACGCGCACCATACAGCCATGCTGATAGGCCACTTTCTGGACCTTCAGACCAACCTCCTTGGCCACCGGGGTCTTGGCCTCGCGGTCGCTGACCAGCTCCATTGCCGTCATCAGCCCATGCCCGCCGCGCACATCGCCGATCAGCCCATGCTTGTCGGCAAGCGTTTTGAGCCCCTCATAGATCTGGGTGCCCCGGGCCGCGGCATTGTCGACAAGGTTCAGCCGCTTGGTCTCGGCGAGCGTCGCCAGGGCGGCCGCCGCACCGACCGGGTGGGCCGAATATGTGTAGCCATGGCCGATGAAGCCCTCGCCTGCTTCCTCTTTCTCAAAGACCTCGGCCACTTTTTCGGAGATCAGCGTCGCGCCAAACGGAAAATAGCCCGAGGTGATGGCCTTGGCGGTGCTCATCATGTCGGGCTGCACGCCCCAATGCCGCGCGCCTGACCAATCGCCCGAGCGGCCAAAGCCGGTGATCACCTCATCAGAGATCATCAGGATGCCATGCTTGTCGCAAAGCTCCCGCATCATCGGCATGAAGCTCTCATGCGGGACGATTACGCCGCCGGCGCCCAGGATCGGCTCCATGATGAAAGCCGCTATGGTCTTTGGATCCTGAAAGGCGATCTCATCCTCGGCGACCTGCACGATGGCCTGAGCAAGCTTGGCCGGGTCGCTTTCGTTGAACGGGTTGCGATAGGTGTAGGGCGCAGGGATGTGGTGGCAGCCGGGCAATAGCGGCTCGTAGCTGGTGCGGAAGCGCGCATTGCCATTGACCGAGGCGCCGCCGAAATGGGTGCCATGATAGCCCTTCTTGAGGCTCAAAAACTTCACCCGGCCAAGCTCGCCACGGATTTTGTGATACTGGCGCGCCAGCCGCAGGCAGGTTTCGACCGAATCCGACCCGCCCGAGGTGAACATCGCGCGGACCATGCCATCAGGCGCAAACCATTCAGCAAGCTCATAGGAAAGCTCAATCGCTGGCTCATTGGTGGTGCCGGCAAAGGCGGAATAATAGGGCAGCCGGGCCAATTGTTCGGCAATCGCGGCCTTCACCGGGTCTGAGGAATAACCCAGATTGACGTTCCACAGGCCGCCCACCGCATCGATGCTGCGATGCCCGTCGATATCGGTGAGATGCACGCCTTCGGCCGACGAGACGATCACCGGCAGGTCGCGCTGCAGCGCGCCCGGATGGCCCATCGGATGCCAGATATGCCGGGCATTCTGCTCGCGCAGGAAATTCGAATCCTTCATGGCCAGTCCCCTGTTGATCGGCGCCGCTGCCTCTCAGGGGTCGCACGGCCGGCCAGGGTCGGCAACCGTTTTGACCGCATTGACCGGTCGGGAACCCAGTTTGATCTCAGTCCACGGTTGGGTCGTTTCCCGCGGCAGCAGCCGGGCGGGGCAATGCCGCAATAAGCATCAACGCGGCAAGGGCTGCGCTGCAGGTCACTGCCAACACAAGCTCGTAGCCGCCCAGACGCCACAAAAGCGCGCCGGCGACCGGAGCCAATGCTGTTGCGGCGATGTAGGGTGCCGCCAACCAGCCCGAAACAGTGCCGAACACCGAACGCCCAAAGAACTGCGCGGCGATCACCGGGCGCAGGATCGAGGTTGTGCCAATCGCCGCGCCCTGCAAAAGCGCAAAGAGTGCAAGCGGGAAAAACCAGGCACCCGAGGCCATCAGCACGGCCGAAGCCGCGGCGATGGCCCCGCAGGCAAGCAGCGCAAAGCCGATGGCCGAGGCGCGACGCTCAGCCGCGACCATCGCAAGCCGTCCGGCCACCTGCATGGGCCCGATCAACGAGACCGCCAGCAGACCGGCGCTTTCCGCCACACCGCGTTCGGCAAGCAATGGCAGGAAATGCGTGATCAGAATGCCGTGATTGAGCGCAAGGCAGGGAAACCCCAGAAACAACAGCCAGAACGCCCGGCTGTTCACGGGGCTGGCAGCGGTCGGGCGCGTCACCCGGGGCGGCAGCGGTGCCGCGTGTCGCTCCAAAACCCCCAGACCCCACCAGAGCAGCGGCACGGCCAGGACCAAAATAGCGCCAGCACCGACCAGCACCGCCCCGCGCCAGCCAATGGCCGCGGCTAGGTGGGCGGCTGCGGGAAAGGACAGCGTGGACGCAAAGCCTGCAACAAGGGTGATCGCGGTGATCCGGCGTCGCGCGAGTGCGCCGTCGGTGCGCGTGACCTGGGCAAAGCAGGTCTCATAAAGACTGCCGCCCATGCTCGCGCCGATCACGATCCACACAAGGCCGAAGACCGCGATGCTTTGGGCAAGCGCGAGCCCGGCCAACGACACCGCGCCCAGGCATGTCGCCGCAAGCATCCCGGTCCGCCCCAGACCGCGATCGACCAGCGCGCCAAAGACCGGTGACGTAGCGGTTGCGGCAAGCAGCGCCAGCGTGAAGCACAGCGTGAGGCTTTCGCGGCTCCACCCCTCGCTCTCCCAAACCAAAAGGAGCGCGGGAAAGCTGTAATAGAGCCCCGCCCAAACGAGTGTTTGCGAGACCGCAATGGCGACGATGGCCGCGCGCGTTTTGGGGGCGGCAGGTGTTCTTTGCGCCGTCATGCCGGAGCCTTGGGTTCGGCCCGCCGCCGCGTCAAGCCGTAACCTTGCCGCCGCGTTGGCCGCGGGCTAGATTACCCGCATCCAACGCGAGTTGAGGATCCAACGATGACGCAGGACAGCGGTTTCGATGCCGGCGGTTCGCCGCTGAGGCTGTTGCGACACCCGCATCTTGCGCGCGTTGTGCATGTGTTTGTGCCCAGCGCGCTGCTGCTGGTCGGTCTGTCGATCTGGCTGTCAGAGGGGCGCGTGCTGCCGGCGCTTTTGGGCGCGCTTTACGGCTTTGCCTGGTGGACATTGCTGGAGTATTTCTTGCACCGCTATGTGCTGCATTGGGAGCCCGAGGAGGCCTGGGCGCGCAAGCTGCGTCGTTTCATGCCGGGCCATCGCAGCCATCACAACGAGCCGCACGATCCCGACGATGTCGTCAGCGTCAAGCACAGCTTTGCCATTCCGCTTGCCATCATTGGGCTTGCGCTCTTACTGCCG
>JBCDDO010000381.1:0-3239 GCA_039180245.1 Pseudomonadota bacterium
CGATAGGATCGGGATACAGATCCCCAGCGGCGAGCCCCGTGCCATGTCCCAGCCCAACCGCCCTGCGCATGCCGCGCCTGCGGAATATGCCGGCCCGCCGGGCGGGCTGCCGGGGCAGCGGGCAGTGATGACCGACCGTGCGATCTTCACACCCGCCTATGCCGTGCTTCCGCATGGCACGATGCGCGACATCGTGACCAGCCGGCTGCCCGGCTGGCGCGGCACCCGCGTCTGGATGCTGGCGCGCCCACTTTCCGGCTTTGCCGAGACCTTTGCCTATATGGTCGTGGAGCTGGAGCCAGATGGCGGGTCGGAGCGGCCCGATCCTGCCCAGGGTTCGGAAGCGGTGCTGTTTGTGACCCAGGGCCGTATGGAGCTGTCATTGGACGGAGAGGCCCACAGCCTTGGCCCGGGCAGCTATGTCTATCTCGCGCCGGGCACGGTCTGGCAGATCCACAATCCCGGCCCGAAACCGGCGCAATTCCACTGGATCCGCAAGCGATTTCAGTCCGCACCGGGTCTTGCGCCGCCAACCAGTTTTGTCACCGAGGAGGCCGCGCAAAGCCCGGTCGAGATGGCCGGCAGCGCTGGTGCCTGGACCACCACGCGGTTTGTCGATCCGCTGGATCTGCGGCACGACATGCATGTGAACATCGTGAATTTCGAACCCGGCGGCTCGATCCCCTTTGCCGAAACCCATGTCATGGAGCACGGGATCTATGTGCTTGAGGGAAAAGCCGTCTACCGGCTCAACGGCGACTGGGTCGAGGTCGAGGCCGGTGATTTCATCTGGCTGCGCGCCTTTTGTCCGCAGGCCTGCGTGGCGGCCGGACCGGGGCGGTTTCGCTATCTCCTCTACAAGGACGTGAACCGCCACCCGCCGCTGGACCTTGCGGGCGCTGGCGGGGCCGGATGGGCGGAGGATGCAGGATGACCCGTCTGCGCGCCCGCCCGCTGACCGCAGCGGCGTTCGATCCGTTCGGCGATGTGCTGGAAGCCGCGGGCACGCCTGATCGGCTGATCAATGAGGGGCGCTGTGCGCGGTATCATGACCTCGCCGGGCTTGATATTGAAACCGGCCGCGCCGGGGTCAGCCTGTTTGTCGCCCAGCTGCAGAGCATGCCGGTCGAAATCACGCTTTTGGAGCGGCACCCGCTGGGCAGCCAGTGCTTTGTGCCCATGGGGGGCGCTCGCTATCTGGTCGTCGTCGCGCCCGATGCAGGCGGGATACCCGGCGCGCCGGTTGCCTTTCTTGCGCGGGGCGATCAGGGCGTGAATTACCACCGCAATGTCTGGCATGCGGTTCTGACCCCGGTTTCGGGCGGCGGGCTCTTTGCGGTGATCGACCGCATCGCCGCGCCCTTAAGGGGCGGACAGCCTGGCAGCGCGAGCCTGACCCAATCGAGCATGGGTTCAGCGCAACCGGGTCGCGTGCAGGCAATTGACGCCAATCTCGAAGAGTATCGGCTGGACGTGCCGGTGATCGTGGCGGCCTCGTGAGGCGTGGCACGGGCAGGCTGGCCCAATGGCAAAAGGGTGCTTTCCGGCGCGGTGTCGCGGTGTCGCTGAGAGTGGAGGAGCGCTGATGGTCACGATACTCGATGGCGGGGTCGGGCAGGAGCTGTTGCGGCGCAGCGGGGCGGCGCCCGACGGTCTTTGGGCCACCGGGCTCATGCTCAAACATCCCGAAATCCTTCGCGAGGTGCATGAAAGCTTCTTTGCCGCCGGCGCCGAGATTGCCACGGCCAACACCTATGCAATCCACCGTGACCGGCTGCAGCGGGCCGGGATCGAAGACCGCCTGGCCGAGCTGCAGCATATGGCAATCCAGATCGCTTGCGCTGCGCGCGACGCGCATGGCAGCGGTCGGGTCGCCGGCGCGATCGGCCCGCTCGGCTGGTCCTATCGTCCCGATATGATGCCGCCAGCGGAGACCGCCGTGCCGCTCTTTGCCGAGATCGCGGCGCTGCAAGCCCCGCATGTCGACCTTTTGCTCGTTGAAACCATGGCATCGGTGCATGAGGTGCGCTGTGCGCTCGACGCGACCTTGCCGCTGGGCAAGCCGGTCTGGCTGGCCGTCACCGTGCTCGACGATGACGGCACCCGGCTTCGCTCGGGCGAGGCATTGTCCGATGTGCTGCCGGTGCTCGCGGACCGGGCGCCGCAGGCGATCTTGGTCAATTGCGCCCCGCCCGAGGTTGTCGATGACGCGCTGCGGGTGCTTGTCCGGGCCGGGCTGCCGCTGGGTGCCTATGCAAACGGATTTGTTCGGGTCGAGCCCAGCTATCTTGATGTCTTTGCCTCTGTCGACGGGCTCAGCACCCGGCAGGACCTGTCGCCGCAGCGCTATGCCGATCACGCCGCGGCCTGGGCAGCACGTGGTGCGACCATCCTCGGGGGCTGTTGCGAGGTCGGCCCCGCCCATATTGCCGAACTTGTCCGCAGCTTGAACACGCAGGCGGCCTGATGCTGCAACAAGCCATCGATTTTGGAGCGGAATGCGCCGCCCTTGACGGGTTTTTGCAAGAGCTCGCGCCGGAGATGTGGACCCACCCGACAGCCTTTAAGGGCTGGACGCCGAATGAGATCCTGCTGCATCTGCATCATTGGAACCGTGCACAGGATCGCGCCCTGACCGACCCGGAGGGCTTTCGCCAGGACGTCACGCGCATGTTTGCCGCGATCGCCGCTGGCAACGCCCGCCTTGAAGAGTCTCGTGCCGCCGACACACGCGGCGATGCGCTGCGGGCGGTTTGGGCGCAAAGCGCCGCTCAAATCGCAACGCGCTGGCGCAGTGTCGATCCCAAGCAGCGTCTGCCCTGGGTCGGCCCAGACATGTCGGCGCGCTCGGCGATGACCGCGCGGCAGATGGAGACCTGGGCGCATGGTCTGGCGATCTGGGATCTCGTCGGAAGGGTCCGACCCGAGGCCGACCGGCTGCGCAACATTGTGCATCTGGGCGTGAGCACCTTTGCCTGGTCGCACCAGGTTCAAGGGTTCGAGACACCCGCGGCGATGCCCTATATCGAGCTGACCGCGCCGTCGGGCGAGCTGTGGAGCTATGGCACGCACAGCGAGGCTGAGCGGATCGAGGGTGCGGCGGAGGAGTTTGCCATTATCGTCACCCACGATCCGCACAGCCTCGCTGTGCGTGCCATAGCTCCACGGCTCGCCCGACGGCGCGGTCAGCACGATATAGGGCATCGACTCGGGTGTCTCGAACCCTTGAACCTGGTGCG
>JBCDDO010000382.1:0-3232 GCA_039180245.1 Pseudomonadota bacterium
CGCCTGTCTCGCCGCATGGCGCCGCCTCGCCCGGGCCGGGCATCTGTCTCGCGCAAAGCATCAGGAGGTCTTTTCATGACCAGGGCACCCGCAACCATCGACGCCGTCGTCGCCTGTCAGCTGTGCACCGGCTGCGGCGCCTGCGCCGGGGCGTTCCCCGACGCGATCCGCATGGTCGAAGACCCGGTCCATGGCCGCCGGCCCGTTGTGGTGGACCCGGCAGCCACAGCCAGGACCGACGCGATGGCGGTTTGCGCCGGCCTCGGGGCACCCCTGCCCGCACCACGCGACGAAACCGAGGCCGACTGGGGCCCCGTCCGCGCCGTTTGGGAGGGGTGGGCGCGCGATCCCGAGATCCGGCACCGCGGCTCCTCGGGCGGGGCGGTCACCGCACTTGCCCTCTTTGCGCTGGCCTCGGGCAAGGCCCGGGGCATCGCGCATGTCACCGCGCGCGAGGACGATGCAAGGCTCAACCGCGCCACCATCAGCACCGACCGCGCGGGCCTCCTCGCCGGCGTCGGGTCACGCTATGCCCAGGCCAGCCCGGCCGAGCTGTTCCCGGCGATCAGATCCGCCCCCGGCACCACAGCAATGATCGGCAAGCCCTGCGACATCGCCTCGGTGGTCAAGGCGCGGCAGGCGGACCCGGATCTGGCGGCAAAGCTTGGGCCGACCATCGCGATCTTTTGCGCCGGGGCGCCCAATCTCAACGCGACCGAGGATCTTCTGGACCGGCTTGGCGTGCCCGCCGGCGCCCGGGTCACCGCCTTGCGCTATCGCGGCACGGGCTGGCCCGGCCTGATGCAGGCAACCTGGCGCGAGGCGGACGGGACCGAGCGCGACAGCCTCGCCATCCCCTATGCCGAGGGCTGGGGCAAGATCCTGCAATCGGGCCGCCGCTGGCGCTGCCGCATTTGCGATGACCATACCGGCGCCTTTGCCGATATCTCGGTCGGCGACCCGTGGCACAAACCGCCGCAGGGCGACACCGATCCCGGGCGGTCGCTGATCGTGGCGCGGACGTCAGCCGGGCAGCAGTTCGTCGAACAGGCGATCGCCGCGGGCGTTCTGGCCGCCGAGGTGCGCCCGCGCGACACCATCGCGCGGGCACAGCCCAATCTGCGCGCCACCAACGCGGCCGTGTGGGGGCGCCGGGCCGCAATGCGCCTGACCGGGCTGCCCGTTCCGCAGGGGCGCTCCATCGCACGCTTTGCGCTCTGGTGGCGCGCGCTTGGCCCGATGGCCAAGGCGCAATCCCTGGCGGGGACGCTCAGGCGGATCTTGCGCGCCCGGCTGTGGCGCCCGATCGCGATCGACCCGCAGGGCCTGAAGCAGGGTCCGAAGCAGGGTCCGAACAGGTGAGCCGCCCGGGCACGATCGGCGCCGCGATGGCGCATGGCAGGGCCCCGGGGCTCGACGCGATCCGCCTGTGTGCGGCGCTGTCGGTCGTGATCAGCCATGCCTGGCCGCTGTCGGGTCATGCCGAGCCGGTCGCACGGCTGACCGGGCTGTCCCTGGGCGGGCTGGCCGTTTTGGTCTTCTTTGCACTCTCGGGCTTTCTGATCGCCGACAGTGCCGCGCGGCATCGCCATCGCAAGGGACGCTTTGTTGCGGCCCGGATCAGGCGGATCTTCCCGGGCTTGCTGGGTGCCCTATGCGTGACGGTCGTGATCGCTGCGGCCTGCGGGTCCGATGCCGGTTGGCACGCGCAAGTGCGCTATATCGTCAAGGGCCTCAGCCTGGTCAGCATCGAGCATCAGCTCGCCGGTGCATTCAGCGACAATCCGATCCCGCTCGCGGTGAACGGCCCGCTGTGGACGCTGGCCTACGAGGTGCTCTGCTATGGGGTGATCGCGGTCCTCCTCTGGCTCGCGCCGGGGCGGGCGGGGTGGCGGGTCCCGGCGCTCACACTTGGCGCGCTCATGCTGTGCCTCCTGTCGGCAACCGGCATGCTGCCGGCGGGGGCGCTGGGATACCGGCTTGCCCAGACGGGACCGCTGGCGTTTGCCTTCGGACTCGGCGCCCTTGCCTGGCAGTGTCGGCAACGGGTTGTTTTGAATGGGTATTTCGCCTTTGCGCTCCTGGCGGCTGCCGCCACGCTGAGCTGTATTTGCCGGGATGAGACAGCGGCTGTGCTGAGCCTCGCCCCCGCCCTGGGATATGCCGCGCTCACCATCGGATACAGTCCCTATGGCCGCGCGTTGCCGGGCGATATCTCTTTTGGTGTCTACATCTATGGATGGCCGGTCGCGCAGGCGATTGTTCACGTTGCGGGGCCGATGGCGCCGGGCGCGCTCGCGCTTGCCAGTTGTCTGGCCGTTCTGCCTTTTGCGATCGTGAGCTGGGTGGCGGTCGAGCGCCCGATGCTGACCCGTGGCAGGGGCATCGTTGCGCGGGAAAGGGCTGCTCCCCATGGCGCATGAGGCGGCATCGGCCACGGCGGACAGAACCGCGCGCCTGTTCGGCGTGCCTCTGGTCGTGGTTTTCCTGTTCATCGGCATGATGCTGCCCACCGGCATGTCGGTCGATGCGGGCGGGTTGAGGCTTTCGCCCTATCGCATCGTTCTGATCGTCATGTTCGTGCCGATGGTGCTTACCCTGATCGGCGGAAAACGGGGGCGCGCGAATGTCTTTGACCTGCTGGTGGCGGGGCATTCCGTTCTGGTGCTGCTGGCGCTGATCAAATGGGGGGGGCCGGCACAGGGCATCGAGTCGGGCGGCATCTATATCGTCGAGTTCGCAGGCGCCTACCTGGTGGGCCGCCTCTACATCCGCAGCTATCAGGACTTCGCCGCCTTCGCCCGGGTCTTTGTCGCCCTTGTCACCGGCATGCTGATCTTCACGCTGCCAGAGGCGCTGACGGGAGCCCATGTTCTGCATGACGGTTTTGCCGCCATCTCGGGCAGCCCGCCTGCCCCCAACATCGACCAGCGTCTGGGGCTCGAGCGGGCCTTTGGCCCGTTCGATCATCCGATTCTGTACGGCGTCTTTTCCGCCTCTGCCCTCTCGATGGCGTACTTCGTGGTGGCCGGCCGGCGCATTGGCAACCTCTTTGGCATGGCCCAGGTCCTTGGCGTCGCGGTTGCGACCTTTGTCTCGGCCTCGGGCGGGCCCTATGTGGTCCTGATGATGCAGGTTCTGGTGATTGGGTGGGAGCGTGTTTTTGCTGGTTTCAAAGGCCGCTGGAGCGTGCTCTTCACCCTTTTCGGGATCAGCTATCTCGCGATTGATC
>JBCDDO010000383.1:0-3231 GCA_039180245.1 Pseudomonadota bacterium
AGATGAGTGCGGAATGCCGAAGAGAGTTAGTCTTCAATCCAATACCGGTAAAAAATGTGCTCAAGACTCTAAATGAATAGAAACACTGATTGAACGGGTGGTGTGACGTGATTGGCGTTTTGACCACTTATATTAGACGTTTCCGCTTTGATATCAATGGATTGATACCGTTCAGTTAGCCCACACAAGCCTCGTTCATCCCCTAGATTATGTTTAACCGGCATCCTCCAGCCTCTTCCGTGGCCTTGCGGCTGCACCGAAGATATTGGTGCAGCCATTCACTTGCGCCCCGAATACCCGCTCAACAATCCAGAGTCGTCGCCCGCTCCCACTCGGTGAAATGGCGGGTGTAGTCGGTCCATTCGCCCTGTTTGAGCTTGGCAAAGGCCGCCACCGTCTGAGCACCCAGCGCCTCGGCAAGGCCTCGGTCGCGCCGCAGCGCCCGCAAGGCATCCAGCAGATTGAGCGGCAGCGTCTTGGCCCCACGCGCCTTTTGCGGCTCGGCATACATGTCGATGTCCAGCCGCTTGCCGGGATCGGTCGCCTTGGCAATGCCGTCCATCCCCGCGGCCAGCAACGCCGCTGGATAGAGATAGGGGTTCATCGCCCCATCGGCGAGGCGGATCTCCAACCGTCCGGCATCGGGAATGCGCACCATATGGGTGCGGTTGTTGCCGCCATAGGTGATGGTGTTGGGCGACCAGGTCGCCCCCGAGGTCGTGCGCGGCGCATTGAGCCGCTTATAGCTGTTCACGGTCGGGTTGGCGAAGGCGCAGAGCGCCGGGGCATGGGCCAGAACCCCGCCCAGGAAGTGATAGCCCGCCTGCGACAGGCCCAGCTCGCCGGCCGGATCGTGAAACCGATTGGTCTCGCCTGCCAAATCCCAAAGGCTGATATGGGCGTGGCAGCCATTGCCGGTCAGCTCGGCGAAGGGCTTGGGCATGAAGGTCGCGCGCAGCCCATGCGCCTCGGCAATCGACTTGACCATATATTTGAAGAAGGCCTGCCGGTCGGCCGTGATCAGCGCATCGGCATAGTCCCAGTTCATCTCGAACTGGCCATTGGCATCCTCATGGTCGTTTTGATAGGGCCCCCAGCCCAGCGCCTGCATCGCGTCGCAGATCTCGCGGATCACGTCATAGCGGCGCATCAGGGCCGAGACATCGTAGCAGGGCTTGGCCTGCAGATCGCGCGCGTCAGAGATTGCATCGCCCTCGGGCGTGATCAGATGAAACTCGCACTCCACCCCGTGCTTCATGCGAAAGCCCTGCGCTTCGGCCGCGGCGAGCACCCGTTTGAGCGTGCCGCGCGGCGCTTGCGGCACCTCCGCACCCGCCATCCACAGATCGGCCGCCAACCAACCGACCTCGGGCTTCCAGGGCAGTTGGATCAGGCTGTCTGGATCGGGCACAGCGAACATGTCCGGATGCGCCGGTGTCATGTCGAGCCAGGTGGCAAAGCCGGCAAAGCCCGCCCCCTCGCTGGCCATGTCGGCAATCGCCGAAGCCGGCACCAGCTTGGCCCGCATCACGCCGAAAAGATCGGTAAAGGAGATCAGGAAATATGCGATCCCCCGCTCTTTGGCGATCGCCGTCAGATCCGTTCCCATCGCACCACCCCTTTGTTGGTTTCTGTGCCGACCGCGCGCGCCTATCGCGCGGCCAGCGCCGCTGCCGCACCGCCCATCGCGGTGGCCGACAGCCGATTGGTCAGCCGCATGGCCCGGCGCGAGCGCAAAAGTCGCCGCGCGCGGTCTGCCGCCAGCGCCCAAACCAGATCCACGGACACCAGAACCGCAAGCATAACCGCCATCAGCTCGGCCCAGCCAAAGGCCGAAACCTGCGCGAGATCGACGAGGCTGGGCAGCAGTGCCACGTAAAAGACCATGATCTTCGGGTTGCCGAGCGTGACCGCGAGCCCCGCGGCAAACATCCCCCAACCTGACCCCGCAGAGGGCATCGCGCCCGAGGCCTGCACCGGCGTGTGCCACATCTGCCAGGCAAGCCACAAGAGATAGGCAATGCCCAGCCATTTGACGATCTCAAAGAGGCCCTGGGCCTGGCTTGCCAGCGCCGAGAGCCCCAGGACCGCGCAGGTCAGCCAGATGCCCTCGCCGATCCACATCGCCGCGAGAAACGGCAGGACCGAGCGCAGCCCGCCGGTGAGCACCCGTGCGGTGAGCGCCGCGATCGACGGGCCGGGCGAGCCGGCTGTCACAGCCAGTGCCGCGGCAAAGAGCGAAAGCGTGGAGAAATCGAGCATGAGGGCTAGGACCCGGGGATCCAGCTGGTGCCCGCCAGGGGCACGCCGGCCATCGCCGCCGCCTCGACCGTCAGCGCCGCCAGATCTTCGGGCTCCAGATTGCGCAGATGGCTCTTTCCGTTGGCCCGCGCGAGGGTCTGCGCCTCCATGGTCAGCACCGAGAGGTAGTTGCGCAACCGCCGCCCTGCCGCCACGGGATCGAGCCGCGCGGCCAGCGTAGGATCCTGCGTGGTGATCCCGGCCGGGTCCTGCCCGGCATGCCAATCATCATAGGCCCCGGCCGTGGTGCCCAGCGCCTGATACTCTGCCTCCAGCGCTGGATCATTGTCGCCCAGGGCGACCAGCGCGGCCGACCCGATCGAGACGGCATCCGCCCCCATCGCCATGGCTTTGGCCACATCCGCGCCGGTCCGGATCCCGCCCGAGATCACCAGCTGGACCTTGCGGTGCATATCGAGCTCGATCAGCGCCCGCACCGCTTCACGCAATGCGGCCAGGGTCGGGATGCCGACATGCTCGATAAAGACCTCTTGCGTGGCCGCCGTTCCGCCCTGCATGCCATCGACGACGACCACATCGGCGCCGGATTTCACCGCCAGCGCCGTGTCATAATAGGGCCGCGCCGCGCCCACCTTCACAAAGATGGGCTTCTGCCATCCGGTAATCTCGCGCAGCTCGCCGATCTTGATTTCCAGATCGTCCGGCCCGGTCCCGGCGGGGGCGGCATGCTGCTGGGCCAAAAGATCGGGCCGCGGGTGGCGCAGATGCGCACTCTGCCGGAGGGGATCGACCAGCGCTCGGCCTGCCGGCACCCCGACTGGACCGGGCCGGACGATCTGGAGATCAAGATCGGCGAGCTGCGCGAGATCACCGGCTGGCAGAAGCCCATCTTTGTGAAGGTGGGCGCGGCGCGGCCCTATTACGACACGGCGCTGGCGGTGAAATCCGGCGCCGATGTGGTCGTCGTCG
>JBCDDO010000384.1:0-3226 GCA_039180245.1 Pseudomonadota bacterium
GCCGGCATCGAGGATCTGGTCACGCTCGATATGGGCGGCACCTCGGCCGATGTCGCGTTGATCCGCGGCGGCACACCGGTCACCACAACCGCCACCCGCATCAACGACCAGCCGCTGGCGCTGCCGGCCATCGACATTCACACCATCGGGGCGGGCGGCGGCTCGATCGCGTCGATGGCCGCGCATGGCGCCATCCTGGTGGGGCCCGAAAGTGCGGGCGCAGCACCGGGGCCGGCGGCCTATGGCAAGGGCGGCACCCGCCCCACGGTGACCGATGCCAATCTGGTTTTGGGCCGGATCCCGCCGCTTTTGGCCGGGACAGTGCCGCTTGACGCCGCGGCCGCGCGAACGGCGCTCGAAACGCTCGCGGGGCCGATTGGGATGAGCGTCGAGGCCACGGCCCGCGGCGTGAACGCGATTGTCAATGAGGCGATGACCGGAGCGCTGAAGCTTATGTCCGTCGAGCGTGGCCTCGACCCGGCCGAGTTCACGCTGGCGGCCTTTGGCGGTGCCGGTCCGGTCCACGGGGCCGAGCTGATGCGCCTGCTCGGCGCGCGGGCTTTGTTCGTGCCACGCCATCCCGGCATCCTTTGCGCGATCGGCCTTCTGGCCACCGATCTGCGCTATGATTTCGCGCGCACCTGCTTGCAACGCGCCGGCGCGCATGATGCGCAGGAGATCGGCGCGGTGTTCGACGCGCTTGCCGCCGCCGCCGATGCTCAGCTTGCGCAGGACAAGGTGGCGCCTGCGCGCCGCCAGTTCGTCCGACAGGCCGATATGCGTTATGCCGGGCAGGGCACAGAGCTGGCCGTGCCGGTGCCCGACGGCGCGATCGACGCGGCCGCCTGCGCGCGGGCAGTGGCGGGGTTTCACGCGCTGCACCGGCAGCTTTACACCTTTGCCGATGAGGATGGGCCGGTCGAGATCGTCAATCTGCGGGTCCACGCGGCCGGGTTGACCGACCATGTCACGCCGCCCGAAATCGCCGCGGCCCGTGGCCCGGCCGAACCCGCCTCGACCCGCCGGGTGATCTTTGATGCAGCCATCGACACCCCTGTTTATCGGCGCGAGGCGCTGCTGGCCGGGCATCGGGTCGACGGCCCGGCGATCATCGACCAGCTCGACTGCACCACGACGCTCTTGCCCGGGCAATCGGCCCGGGTCGACCGGTTTGGCAATCTTCTGGTCACCGAGGGGGGCCGATGACCGCCGACATCGCTCCGCCCATGCCCCAATCCGACCGCATCGCCCATGAGCTGGTCAAGGGCGCGCTCAACGCCGCGCGGCGCGAGATGGAGGCGTTGATCGCGCGCACCGCCATGTCGCCCTTCATTCGCGAGAAGAAGGATTTCTTCACCGCCGTGCTCAGCCCGACCGGCGATCTGGTCGTCTCCACATCGCTGACGCTGGCCGGCCATCTGGTCGAACCGGTGCTTGCCGCCTATCCGGCCGAGGAGATGCGCAATGGCGATCTCTTCTGGTACAACGACCCCTACGCGACCCGCGGCGCGGTCAGCCACCTGCCCGACATGGTCTTCATCATGCCGGTCTTCGCGGAGGACCGGCTCATCGCCTTTGTCGAGGCCTGGGGCCATTTGTGGGACATTGGCGGCGCGGTGGCGGGCTCGATCAGCCCCATGGCGACCTCGGTCTTTCAGGAAGGCATCGCGATCCCGCCGGTGCGGGCCATCCGCGCCGGCCAGCGCAATGACGAGGTGATGCGGATCTTTGCCCGCAACTCACGCTTTCCCAAGCTCTTGGAGGGCGATCTGAGCGCCATCATGGCGGCCTGCGAGCTTGGTCGCGCGCGGGTCGAGGCGGTGGCAGCGCGCCATGGCCGGGCGGTGTTCGCCGCAGCCTGCGAGGCGATGATGGCGCAAAGTGCGGCGGCGCTGAGCGACAAAATCGCCACCCTGCCCGATGGCCAATGGTCGTTTCGCGACCGCATCGACAGCGACGCGGCAACCGGCACCCCCTCCTATGTCGATCTGACCCTGACCAAGGCGGGCGACGCGCTGAGCCTGGATTTCACCGCCTCGGCACCGCAGGCAACCGGCCCGATCAATTTCCTGATGCATGAAAGCGTGCCCAATTTCATGCTGGGGCTCTGTTTGAACCATGACGATCCGTCCGTTGGGATGAATGCGGGCTTCTCGCGGGCCGGCGCGCAGGTGCTCACCCGCCCGGGCACGGTGCTGCAGCCGCAAAGCCCCGCGCCGCTGGGCCTGCGCAGCCATGCGATGTTCCGCGTCAATTCGGCGCTGATGGCGACACTGGCCCAGGCGACGGGCGGCCAGACCTCGGCCGCCAATGCGGTCTATGTGCTTTACTACCTGCGCGGGAGCGACGCGGCCGGGGTCGAGGCGCTCTGCATCGAGGGGCTGTCGGTGGGCTATGGCGCGCGCGCCTTTGCCGATGGGCTTGACGCGGTCTATGCCGTGGCGCAGGAGAACTACCCGGTGGAGTTTGCGGATATGGAGTTCGGGCTGGAGATCGAAGCCTTTGGGCTCCATTGCGATTCCGGCGGGCCGGGACGGTTCCGCGGCGGCTGCGGCATCACCCGCGACATCAGGGTGCTGAGCGACACCGCCACACTGGGCATCCGCATCGACAATTGCCGCTACCCGGCCTTCGGCGTAAATGGCGGCATGGCCGGCGGCGCGGGGCGCGTCACCGTGAACCCCGGCACGGACCGAGAGCGCGACATCGCCACCATGGGTGACGGGACCCTGCTGAAATCGGGCGATCTCTTGCGCATCGTCACGCCCGGCGGCGGCGGCTGGGGCTGCCCGCTGGACCGCCCGGCCGAGGATGTGCTGGGCGATGTGCTGGACGGCTTGGTCTCCGAAGACAGCGCGCGGCGCGACTATGGCGTGGTCATTGCCGCAGGCGCGCTCGACGAGGCGGACACCGAAGCGCTGCGCGCCCAGATGCCGCGGCCCCGCGCGATGTTCCACCGCGGCGGCTATTATGACGCAGAAGACGACCGCAACAGCTGATCCGCGCCCGGCTGAGACCGCCCGAACCGGTGGGCGGCACCTGCGCCGCGCCTGGGCCTTCGCCCTGAGCTGCGCTTTTGGGATGTACCGATAGGCTGGGACGTGGGCTGCGCCACGGGGTTGCGCTGTAGGGTCACGCCGTCGGGCTATGCTGTGGGCGCGTTGGCTGGCGGCTCCCACAGCTCGATCGGGTTGCCGTCAGGGTCGTGGATGCGGGCAAACCGGCC
>JBCDDO010000385.1:0-3214 GCA_039180245.1 Pseudomonadota bacterium
CGATGGCTACAGCCCCAGCATCGAGCGCATTGCGGCGACCGCGCCGATTGGGCGTCGGTTTCGCTGGTTGGCACCGGTCGGCATTGCCGATTTTGATGGCGACGGGCAAAACGACGTCGCCTATGTCGAAACCCCGCATCTGGGAAAGACGCTGCGCATCGTCACTCTGCGCGGCGACGAGATGGTCGAGCTCGCCTCCGCGTCCGGGTTTTCGAACCATCGGATCGGCGAGGATTTTATCTCCGGCGGGGTGCGCGATTGCGGGACCGGGCCCGAAACCGTCACCGCCGACGCGGCATGGCGCCGGGTGGTTGCAGCCCGCTTGGTCGACGGACGGATTGAGATGCGGGATCTGGGACCGTTCGAAGGGCTGGAGAGCTTTGCCGCGGCGCTGTCCTGCACGGCACCTTAGCGCGCCTCCGGCACGCGGTCGCGATAGGCCAGCAGTGCGATGAGACCTTGCGCATCGATGCCCGGCGGCGCGGTCCAAGGCGCAAAAATCCGCATGATCACGAACCCGAACAGCGCCAACAGCGCCATTGGCAGCACGATGACCGCGATCTGAAACCCGCTTGCACCGCCGAATACGGCCGCCAGCAGCAGGGTTGGCGCGCTCAGCAACGACAGAAGGCCCAGCCCGAACCAAACATATCGCCAGCCGCGCCGTTCGCCGATTGCAATCATGCTCGACGCCGGCAGGCCCTGTGCAATGGCACCGATCAATTCTCGTTGCGCGGCCCGGTCGGCGGCGCCGGGTTGTGTGATGTCGAAATTGCCAGCAATTGAGTGCCAGCGCCCGGTCTCGCAGATGTCGAAGCGGCGCAACAATCGCCGGCGCACGACATGCTCGGCAAGCATGGCGGCGTCGATGGCGTCGATCGCAACGGACCAGTCAAGCGCGCCGGACGTGTCATGACAGCTCACCGTTCCGGCGTCTACACGATAGGTTTTGTGGCCAAGGAACGTTATGGCCTCAAACACCAGCACGCTCATTTCAGGGCGCGCCACCCGATGTCGCGCCGGCACACGCCACCCGGCCAATCGATCAGATCCACCGCGCGATAGGCCCGCGCGGCGGCTTCGGCCAGCGTCGCGCCGCGGGCGCACACATTCAGCACTCGCCCGCCGGCCGAAACGATGTGACCGTCGTTACGTGCTGTGCCGGCGTGAAAGACCGTGACCCCGTCGATGGTTTGCGCGTCGTCGAGCCCGCCGATCGCTTCGCCCGGTTCATAGGCGTCGGGATAGCCGCGCGCCGCCAGCACCACGCAGAGTGCCGGCTGTAGCGGCCAGGCAGGCCGCCAGCCGTCCAATGCGCCGCGCGCACAGGCCAGAAGGGCGTCGAGCAGTGCAGGCCCCGCCTGCAACACCAATGCCTGGGTTTCGGGATCGCCAAACCGGGCATTGAACTCGATCAGATGCGGCGCGCCATCCTCGATCATCAGCCCCACATAAAGCACGCCGGAATAAGGCGTGCCCCGGGCCACCATTTCGGCAAGGCAGGGGCGCACGATCTCATCCATCGCGCGGGCGGTCACGGCCGGGGTCATCAGCGGCGCCGGCGCATAGGCGCCCATCCCGCCGGTGTTCGGCCCCCGGTCGCCCTCGGACAGGCGCTTGTGGTCTTGGGCGGTGCCGATCACGACCGCGTCGGCGCCATGGGCCAGCACAAAGAGGCTGGCCTCTTCACCGGTCAGCATCTCTTCCAGCACAACCGTGGCCCCGGCATCGCCGAACCGACCGGAGAACATGTCGCTCAGCGCGGCCTCGGCCTCGGCCCGGGTCTGGGCGACGACCACGCCCTTGCCGGCGGCAAGCCCGTCGGCCTTCACGACCAGTGGAACATCTGCCTTGGCAAGATGCGCCCGCGCCGTCGCAAGGCTGTCAAACTGCGCCCAGCGGGCGGTGGGCGCGCCCGCGGCGTTGCAGATCTGTTTGGCGAAGGTTTTGGAGCTTTCCAGCATCGAGGCGGCCCGTGAGGGACCGAAGACCAAAAAACCGGCGGCCCGAAGCGCATCGGAAACGCCTGAGGCAAGCGGGGCTTCGGGCCCGATCACAACCAGCTCGGCGGCGATCTCTTGTGCCAGCGCACAGACCGCATCGGCATCGCTGGCATCAATCGGCACGCAGTCGCCCAATGCTGCCATGCCGGGATTTCCCGGCGCGCAGACCAGCCGCGTACAGGCAGGGTGCTGATGAATGGCCCAGGCCAGGGCATGCTCGCGCCCGCCGCCGCCAAGGATCAGGATGATCATGCGCGTCCTCCTTGCCTGCGCTTCTATCAGCCGGCCAGAGCGGCGCAAGCGGGTCTTCATCGCCCACGCGCGGCCCAGCGCGGCATTCGATGCGACGGCATCTTGCGCCTCCGGCCGAGATGCGGTGAGGTTGCCCCTCATGCGCCAGGGGCTCCATCCATGGATCTGATCGACGACGATGCTGCAGACGGGCCGGGCGCGAACGCCCCGGAATTCACCGTCTCGGAGCTCTCTGGGGCGATCAAGCGCTCGGTCGAGCAGGGGTTTCCGCATGTGCGGGTGCGGGGCGAGCTGGGCCGCGTCTCGCGCCCATCCTCGGGCCATCTTTACCTCGACCTGAAGGATGAGCGCGCGGTGCTGTCGGCAGTGATTTGGCGCGGCACGGCACAGGGGCTGCGCACCAAGCCCGAACAGGGCATGGAGGTGGTGGCGACCGGGCGCATCACCACGTTTCCCGGCCAATCGCGCTATCAGCTGGTGATCGAAAGCCTTGCCCCTGCGGGGCTGGGCGCGCTGATGGCGCTTTTGGAGCGGCGCAAGAAGGCGCTGGAGGCAGAAGGGCTGTTTGCCGTCGAGCGCAAGCGCCCGGTGCCCTATTTGCCGGAGGTCATCGGCGTTGTCACCTCTCCGTCAGGTGCGGTGATCCGCGATATTTTGCACCGGCTGCGCGACCGGTTTCCGCGCCATGTGCTGGTCTGGCCGGTCAGTGTGCAGGGCGAGCGCTGCGCGCCCGAGGTGGCAGAAGCGATCCGCGGGTTCAATGCGCTGCCGCAGGGCGGGCCAGTGCCCCGCCCCGACGTGCTGATCGTGGCCCGGGGCGGCGGGTCGGTCGAAGATCTCTGGGGCTTTAACGAAGAAGAGGTGGTGCGGGCGGCAACGCACAGCACGATCCCGCTGATCTCTGCCGTCGGGCATGAGACCGACACCACCCTGATCGATCTGGCCGCCGATCTGCGCGC
>JBCDDO010000386.1:0-3212 GCA_039180245.1 Pseudomonadota bacterium
CGCTCAGCCAGTAAAGGTGCCGCCCCATGATCCACCTCCGTTTCGAGGGAAATGAATCACGAAGGGACCAGGCCGGGGATCACTTATTTGGGTACGGAGCCTAGAGGTCAATGATGCCAAAACTTGCAGCGCGCGGCGTGGACGCCCTGTCCAAGCCTGGACGCCACTCCGATGGCGACGGTCTTTGTCTCGACATCCGTCAGGACGGCTGCAAGGCATGGGAACTGCGCTACAAGCGGCATGGCAGGGGCCATGTCTCTTTGGGCAGCGCCTTGTTGGAGGCGCCTAGTTGGGAAAATGGCAGGCGACGCGGGCCTCGCCATGCGGCTGCAGCATCGGCATGGTTTCGCGGCAGATGGCCTCGGCGCGGATGCAGCGGCTCGCAAAAGCGCAGCCTGGCGGCGGCGAGATCGGGCTGGGCGGATCGCCGGTCAGCTTTTGGGGGCGAATATAGCCGCGGCTTTTGCGCCGTTGCAGCGAGGGGGCGGCGGCCAGAAGCGCGGTGGTGTAGGGGTGCCGCGGCGCTTTGAAAAGGGCGGCACGCGGCGCTTCCTCGACAATCCGGCCCAGATACATCACCGCAACCATGTCGCAGATCTGCTGGATCACCCCAAGGTCATGCGAGATGAAAAGATAGCTCAGCCCAAGCTCGCCGCGCAGCCGCGCCAGCAAATTGAGGATCTGCGCCTGGATCGCGACATCGAGCGCCGAGACCGGCTCATCGCAGACGATGAGCGACGGGTTGGTGGCCAGCGCCCGAGCGATGGAGATGCGCTGCCGCTGCCCGCCGGAGAACTGATGCGGGAAAAGCCCCATCTGATCGCGCCGCAGGCCGACCAGCGCGAACAGCTCGGCCACCCGCTCAAGGCGCGAAGCGGTGTCGCCCACGCCCAACAGGTCCATCGGCTCGCGCACGATGGTGTCGACCCGGTCGCGCGGGTTGAGCGAGGAATAGGGGTCTTGAAAGATAAGCTGGATGTCGCGCCGCCGGGCCCGCATCGCCGCCTCGTCGAGACTGAGCAGATCCTCGCCGCGAAACAGCACCTTGCCCATGGTCGGCCCGGTCAGCCGGATCGAGGCCATGGCGGTGGTGGTCTTGCCCGAGCCGCTTTCGCCCACAATGCCCAGCGTGCGCCCCTCTTCCAGCGCAAAGGAGACGCCGCGCACCGCCTCGAGATAGGGGCGCGGGCCGAAGGGGCGCGGCCGGGGCAGGGGAAAGCGGACGACGAGGTCCTGCGCCTCGAGCAACACGGTCATATCCGGCCCTCGGCCACGGCATGGCAGGCCGCCGGATGCGCCGGATCGCCGCCCAGAAGGGGGATGCGCGCGGCACAGGGGCCGTAGCGCTCAGCGCAGCGTTCGCGAAAGGCGCAGCCCTGGCCGAGGAGATGCAGCGGTGGCACCACGCCGGGGATTTCGCGCAGCGGCACCGGGCGGCCCTCGGCATCCTCTTTGCCCAGCGCCGGGATGCAGGCGATGAGGCCTTTGGTATAGGGATGTTTGGGGTGATCGAGAATGGCATCGGCGCTGCCCTCCTCGATGACCCGCCCGGCATACATCACCGCGACCCGATCGGCCATTTCGGCAATCGCCCCCATATCATGGGTGATGAGGATGATGGCGGTGCCAACTCGCGCTGGATGTCGTTGAGCAGATCGAAGATCTGGGCCTGCACGGTGACGTCGAGCGCGGTTGTGGGCTCATCGGCGATCAGCACCCTGGGCCGGCAGCTCACCGCCATGGCGATCATCACCCGCTGCCGCATGCCGCCCGAGAGCTGATGCGGATAGTCATGCGCGCGGCGGGCTGCCTCGGGAATGCCGACCCGGTCCAAAAGCGCCACGGCATCCTTGAAGGCCTGGGCATGGCCCACATTCTGATGCAGCATGATCGCCTCGGCGATCTGGTCGCCGGCCGAAAAGACCGGGTTGAGCGAGGTCATCGGCTCTTGGAAGATCATTGCGATCTCCGAGCCGCGCAGGGCCCGCATGCGGGCGGGTTTGCTGCCCACCAGCTCCTCGCCGGCCAGGGTGATCGAGCCCCCCGACACCGCGCCATGCGGGCTGGGCACCAGCCCCATGATCGCCAATGCCGTGATCGACTTGCCGCAGCCGCTTTCGCCCACCACGCCGAGCGTTTCGCCCGCCTCCACCCCCAGCGAGACGCCGTCCAGCGCGGTGACCCGCCCATGCCGGGTTCGGAAGGTGACGCGCAAATCGCCGATGGAAAGCAGCATCAGCGTTCTCGCAGCTTGGGGTTGAAAGCATCGTTCAGCCCATCGCCGATGAGGCTGACCGCAAAGACCGTGAGGAAGATGGCGAGCCCGGGGAAGGTGACCGGCCACCAGGCCTCCAGGATATAGTCGCGATTGGCGCCGATCATCAGCCCCCAGCTCATGGTGTTGGGATCGCCCAGGCCAAGAAAGGAGAGCCCGGCTTCAAAAAGGATGGCAACGCCGACGGTCAGGGTGGCCGATACGATCAGCGGCGGCAGCGCGTTGGGCAGGATCACGCGCCACATGATCCGCCCATCCTTCGCCCCGATGGCGCGTGCGGCGGTGACATATTCAAGCTGGCGGATTTTGAGGAACTCTGCCCGGGTCAGCCGCGCGGTTTGCGGCCAGCTCACCACCCCGATGGCAATGGCGATCATGGTCAGCGACGGGGTAAAGAGCGTGACCAGCACCATAGCAAAAAGCAGCGCGGGCAGCACCTGAAAGAACTCGGTGAAGCGCATCAGCAGGCTGTCGACCCAGCCGCCGAAATAGCCCGCCACCGCGCCCAGCGTGACCCCAATGATCATGGTGAGTGCTGCCGAGGCGGCGCCGACGGCAAGGGTTGGCCCGCCCCCGGTCAACAGCCCGGCAATGAGATCGCGGCCCAGATAATCGGTGCCCAGCGGGAATTCGGGCGTGAAAAGCGGCGGCTCATGCGGGGCCCAGACGATGTCATAGGGATCGCCGCCATAAAGAAAGGTGCCGTAAAACGTGATGATCACGATGGCGAGCAGAAGCGCGCTGCCCACCAGCGCGGGGATGTTGCGCCGAAACATCCCCCATGCCTCGCGCAAGGGCGAGCGCGCCTCGGGCGCGGCGGCGGGTTTTTCGAGCTCTGGCGCGGTGGTCTCGCTCATTTCGGATCTCCCCGCAGCCGCGGATCGGCCAGCCGGTAGCTCAGATCGGTGAGGATATTGGCGATCACCACCAGGGCCGA
>JBCDDO010000387.1:0-3201 GCA_039180245.1 Pseudomonadota bacterium
AGAATGGCCAGCGACGAGGCCTTGAGCGTTCGGATCGCGGTCCAAATTTCGCGGCGGACGGTCGGCGCGAGCCCCTCGGTCGCCTCATCGAGGATCAACAGCCGGGGATTGGTCATCAGCGCCCGGGCGATGGCAAGCATCTGCTGCTCGCCGCCCGAAAGCGTGCTGGCCAATTGCCGGCGCCGTTCGGCCAGCCGCGGAAACAGGGCCTCGACCCCGACACGGTCCCATTTGCCGGGGCGCGCGGCGGCAATCAGGTTCTCGGCCACGGTGAGATTGGGAAAACACCGCCGCCCTTCGGGCACCAGCCCCAGCCCCAGGCGGGCCGCGCGGTGCGAGGTCATGCTGCCCAGGTTGCGCCCGGCAAACCCGATCTGCCCGTCGCGATGGGGCAGCATCCGGCAAATGCAGCGGATGGTGGTGGTTTTGCCCATGCCGTTGCGGCCCATCAGCGCCACCGCCTCGCCGGCTGCAACGCTCAGATCGACGCCAAAGAGCGCTTGCGCACGGCCGTATTGCGCGGTGATCCCCTGGACCGAAAGCAGCGCGCTCATGCCGTCTCGCCCAAATAGGCCTCCTGCACCTCGCGATTGGCCCGGATTTCGGCCACGCTGCCCGAGGCGATGATGCGGCCATAGACCAGCACGCTGATCCGGTCGGCCAGCGCGAAGACCGCGTCCATGTCATGCTCGACCAAAAGGATCGGCGCTTCGGCCTTCAGACGGGCGAGCAGAGCGGTCATCTCGCGCGCGCCATCCGGGCCCATGCCGGCCATCGGCTCGTCCAGCAGGAACGCCCGCGGGCGCATCGCCAGTGCCATGGCCATTTCCAGCCGCCGCCGCTCGCCATGCGAGAGATCGGCCGCCCGCACCTGCTCGCGCCCCTCAAGCCCGACCCGGGCGATATGGACCTCAGCCGGGCCGACCAGCCCGGGCGTGCGCAAAACCCGGCGCAGAAAGCGCCAGCTGAGCCCACCCGCGCCCTGCACGCAGAGCACGACGTTCTGCAGCACGCTGAATTCGGGTGCGACGGCCGAGATCTGGAAGCTGCGCGCAAGCCCGGCCCGGGCCCGCGCAGGGGCGTCGAGCGCGGTGATCGAGCGCCCCTGAAACCGGATCTCGCCGGCATCGGGGGCCAGCTCTCCGGTGATCTGCTTGATCAGCGTCGATTTGCCTGCCCCGTTGGGGCCGATCAGGGCGTGGATCTCCTCGCGCCGCAGGTCGAGCGACACCGCATCGGTGGCCTTGAGCGCGCCGAAGCGCTTCTCCAACCCGCGGATCGCCAGCACCGGGTCAGCCATGGGCAGGCCTTCCGGCAACCAGGCCGATCAGCCCGCCGCGCGCATAGAGCACCACGCCGAGCAACAGCACACCCAAGAGCGCCTGCCAGTATTCCGACACCCCGCCCAAGGCGTGTTCCAGCACCACAAAGAGGCTCGCCCCGGCAATCGGCCCGAAGAGCCGCGCCACACCGCCCAGGATCACCAGCACGATGATCTCGCCCGATGTCTGCCAGGCGAGCATTGAGGGGCTCACGAAACGGTTGAGATCGGCATAGAGCGCGCCGGCAAGCCCGGTGATCATCCCCGACAGGATGAAGGCGACCAGCCGGATGCGAAAGATCCGAATGCCCGCCGCTGCCACGCGCGCCTGCGATTGGCGTGCGGCCTGCAGGGCCAGGCCAAACCCTGACCCCGCGATGCGCCAGCACAAAAGCAGCGCAAGCAGCAGCATCGCCATGCACAGGGCGAAGAACTGCAGCCCGTCAAGCGTGTCGATCCCCGGAAAGCTGTTGCGCAGATAGATCGGCAGCCCGTCCTCGCCGCCATAGGCCGGCCAGGAGATGGCAAAATAGTAGAGCATCTGCGCGAAGGCGAGCGTGATCATGATGAAAAAAATGCCCGAGGTGCGCAGCGACAGGGCCCCGATCACCGCCGCGGCCAGTCCCGAGACAAGGATCGCCACCGGCCAGATGATCAGCATCTGGGTGCTGCCCTCCAGCGCAATCGGCCAGGTCATCACGGGCTGGTAGCTCTGTGCATGGCTGGCCAGGATCCCGGCCGCATAGCCGCCCAGCCCGAAAAACGCCGCATGCCCGAAGCTGACCATCCCGCCGAGCCCCAGCGCGAGGTTGAGCCCCACGGCGGCCAGCGCCAGGATCGCCACCTTGGTGGCCAGGGTGATGATGAACGGCGCATCCTGAACCGACGCAACCACCGGCACAGCGATCAGCCCGATCAGCAGGGCGGCGTTGACCGCCATCTCGCGGGTCATGCCGGTCTCCCGAACAGACCCGAGGGGCGCAGGATCAGCACCGCCGCCATCAGGATATAGATGAGCATCGAAGCCAGGGCCGAGCCCACGCCCATTGCCTCGGAGGGCGGCATGATCAGCCCGAATGCCTGGGGCAGCAGGAACCGGCCCAGCGTGTCGGTCAGGCCCACCAGGATCGCCCCGACCAGCGCGCCGGAGATCGAACCGACCCCGCCGATAACGATCACCACAAAGGCAAGGATCAGCACCGGCTCGCCCATGCCCACCTGCACCGATTGGATCGCGCCGACCATCGCCCCGGCCAGCCCGGCAAGGGCCGCCCCCAGCGCAAAGACCACCGTGTAGAGCGCGCTGATATTCACCCCCAGCGCCGCGATCATCTCGCGGTCGCTCTCTCCTGCGCGAATGCGGATGCCCAGCCGCGTGCCCGCGATCAGCCAAAAGAGCAGCGCTGCGACCACGAGCCCGGCCAGGATGATTGCCAGCCGGTAGAGCGGATACTCGATCCCGCCCGGCAGGGTCACGGCGCCCGACAGCATCTCCGGCGGGTCGAGAAACAGCGGGAAGGAGCCGAAAACCCACCGCGTGCCTTCCGAAAAGATCAGGATCAGCGCGAAGGTGGCCAGCACCTGGTCGAGATGGTCGCGATCGTAAAGCCGCCGGATCACCCCGACCTCGATGATCGCGCCGGCCGCCGCCGCCGCGGCAATGGAGGCCGCAAGCCCCAGCCAGAACGACCCTGTCGCCCCCGCCACCCAGGCACAGGCAAAGGCGCCGATCATGTAGAGCGAGCCATGGGCGAGGTTGATCAGCCCCATCACGCCGAAACCCAGCGTGAGCCCGGCGGCCATCAGGAACAGCATCACGCCGAATTGCAGCCCGTTGAGGATCTGCTCGATAAAAAGCGTGAGCGTCACGCGCCATCCCC
>JBCDDO010000388.1:0-3199 GCA_039180245.1 Pseudomonadota bacterium
CAATGGCTCCGCATAGGTGGCGATCGTATGGCGCCATTGCTCTCGGTGCTTTGCGTTCTTCCAACTCGCCTCATGGGTGGTGATGTAGCGTTCCGCCGCCTCGGCAAAGGTCAGACGGCTCCGGCTACCTGAGCCTCTGCAAGCCGCTCCCGTCGTTCCAAGATCGGATCAACGCCGTCCAGATGCAGAAGACGCCGTGCTTCCCTTGCCTTGTGGCGCGCCTCGGCCAGCGTGAGTAGCTTCGCCGAGCCCAGCCCCATGTAATGCGACTTGCCGTGCCGTTTATAGCGCAACTCCCATGCCTTGGACTCACCTTTGCGGATGTTGAGGTAAAGGCCGTCGCCATCGGAGTGACGACCGGGCTTAGACAGAGCATCCACGCCGCGCGCGGTAAGTTTTGGCACCGCACATCTCTATTTCGCCCACATTTTGGACCACACCGCAAACATGGAACATGTCGGACGCCAATGAAAGTCTCCGGGCGCATAGGCGGTGGAGAGGGCTGTATCTAATGCCTTTCTTGGACTGCAGGGGATCGGCCTGGATCTGAGGAGGGCGGACCTTGGCTCCGCACTTGCCGTTTTTGGCGTTCGGCTCCGCTGGTCGTTTGGCGAAACCTTGTCACGAGCTTAGACCGCCGGCCCGATCCATCCACGGGCGTGTCAGCCAGTGGGCAGGTTCAATAGATCGGCCGCGCTGAAATCCTCGGCCGGGTCCAGCCCGACCCAGCTGGCCATGCGGCCGCGAAACCAGCTGCGCTGGCGTTTGGCATATTGACGCGTTGCGGTTATGGCCGCCACGCGCGCAGTCGGCAGATCGCTGGCGCCCGACAGCACGCTGGCGAGTTCCCTCGCCCCCAGCGCCTGCATCGATGGCAGGGTCGCGTCGAGATCGAGATTGGCCCTTACTTCCTCCAGCGCGCCGGCCTCGAGCATGGCGTCGAACCGTGTGGCAATGCGGGCGTTCAGCCAGGCCGGATCGGGGCGCAACACCAGACGCACAGCCTTGCGCAGCAAAGGCGGCGGGGTGTCGGCCTGCCAGGCTGCAAGCCCGCGCCCGGTGGTTTCCAACACCTCCCAGGCGCGCTGCAACCGCATCGGGTTCTGCCGGTCGAGCCCGGCAAGGGTTTGGGGATCTCGTTGCGCCAACGCATCCGCCAATGCACCGGCGCCGCCCGCGCGGCGCAGCGCGTCGGCACGGGCCCGGATGCCGGGCGGCACCGGCGGGATCTCGGCCAACCCCTCGGTCAGGGCCAGAAAGTAAAGCCCGGTGCCGCCGACGATGATGGGACGATGCGGCCCGGCCAGGACCGGCGCGAGCGCGCGCAGCCAATGGCCTGCCGACCAGGGCGCGTTCATCGGCACCGTTCCATAAAGCGCGTGGGGCGCCAGCGCGATATGCTCGACGCTGGGCCGCGCGGTCAGGACGCGCCAGCCGTCATAGACCTGAAGCGCGTCGGCATTGACCACGATCCCATCGCTGTGCCGCGCCAGGGCCAGCGCCAAGGCCGATTTGCCCGAGGCGGTCGGGCCGGCCAGCAGGATCGGCGCGCGGGTCACGCGGCGGCCAGCGCAACCGCCAGACGCGCCGCCAGCCGCGCATTGTTGCGGATGAGCGCAATGTTGGCCGCAAGGGCGCGCCCCTGCGTGGCCTCAGCGATGCGGGCCAGCAGGAATGGCGTGACCTCCTTTCCACGGATGTTGTGTTTGGCGGCGGCGTCGATGGCGGCATCGACGATCGGTGCAATCTCGTCGGAGGGGATCTCATCGGACGGATCCAGCGGCACCACCACAAGCTGCCCGCCCTCCAGCCCCATGTCGGCGCGCAGCATGTGGGCGCGCGCGATCTCATCGACATGATCGACCCGCATTGGCACCGCCAGCCCGCTGTCGCGCGACCAGAAGGCAGGAAGCCGGTCGGTGCGGTAGCCGATGACGGGCACGCCCAATGTCTCCAGCACTTCCAGTGTCTTGGGCAGATCGAGGATCGCCTTCGCGCCGGCGCAGACCACGTTGACCCGGCTGCGGGCAAGCTCGTGAAGGTCGGCCGAGATGTCGAAATCCTCCGCGGCCCCGCGATGCACCCCGCCAATGCCGCCGGTCGCGAAAACCGCGATCCCCGCAAGCCGCGCGCAGATCATTGTCGCCGCAACGGTGGTGGAGCCCGTCGCCCGGGCGACAATCGCGTGCGCAAGATCGGCGCGCGAGAGCTTGCGCACCGCTTGTGCTGCGGCCAGATCCGCAAGCCGGTCCCGGTCAAGCCCGATCCGGACGGCGCCATCCAGGACGGCAATCGTTGCCGGCACGGCGCCCTGATCCCGGATCTCCGCTTCAACGGCCAGTGCCGTGTCCAGGTTTTGCGGCGCCGGCATGCCATGGGTGATGATCGTGCTTTCCAGCGCGACGATGGGACGGCCATCGCGCCGGGCCTGGTCGATCTCGGCGGAGTAGATGAGCGGGAGGGTCACGTCTGTTGCTCCATCTGGCGGGCGGCCGCGGCGAAGCCTGCCTGAAACCAGGTCTCTGCATCCGGGGTGCCGGCAAGTCTGGCCGCAAGAAAGCCGGCCGCAAAATTGTCACCCGCGCCCAGTGTCGACCGGGCAATGGCCGGTGGCGGTTGCGCGGTATGGGATCGTCCACCTGCCGTGGCAAGCGCAGCGGAATGCGGCCCGTTGGTCACCACGGCTTGCGAACTCCACGCAGAGAGGGCGTGTGCCGCCGCCACGCTGTCGGGAAACGGCCTGCCGCAGATCGCCTCGGCCTCCGAAAGGTTCACAAACAGGGTCACGTCCCGGGTTGTTGGCCGCTGGGCGAGCAGCGCGACAAGGTCACGCAGCTGCGGCGCTTTCGACGCGCTGGCCGAGACCAGCGCCAGCTCTTTGCAAAGATCGGGGTGGGCGATAATGCGCCCGGCGATCTGAGGCGACAGATTGCCATCGAGGATCGACAGCCGCGCCCGGGCCGGGGCCGTTGGGCGCGCAACCGCCCCATCCGAGCCTTGCGACAGATCGAAGAGCTTTGTCCCAACAGCGTCAAGCGCACGACAATCCGCAACCGCGCCGAAAAGCTGGCCATCGGGGCGCTCAATGGCGATGTATCGGTCTGTGAAACGGGTTCGGTGCAGATGCCGAACGCCGACTCCTTGTGTTTCGATCAGTGAAACGAGCGCATGGCCCTCCGGATCGTTGCCAATGGCGGCC
>JBCDDO010000389.1:0-3192 GCA_039180245.1 Pseudomonadota bacterium
CTATCTCAAGGAGTTTTTGTTCGAAGAGCGTCAGGCCCGTGGTCCCGTTTCGGCCCTGTCAGGCGGCGAAAAGGCCCGGCTCTTGATGGCCCGGATCATGGCACGCGAAAGCAACCTCTTGATCCTCGATGAGCCGACGAACGATCTCGACATCGAAACGCTCGATCTCTTGCAGGAATTGCTCGACGCCTATGATGGCACGGTGCTGCTGGTCAGCCATGACCGCGATTTTCTGGACCGGGTGGCAAGCACCACCATCGAGATGACCGGCGATGGCCGCGCCACGGTCTTTGCCGGCGGCTGGACGGATATGCAGGCGCAAAAGACGGCGGGCCAGGTGGCGGCGCCCGAGGCGCGTCCGGCCAAGCCCGGTGCAAAGCCCACAAAACCCCCAAACAGCAAGGCCGGGACCGCCAGCGCCGACACGGCAACGCCGCGGGCAAAAGCCGCCCGGCTGTCATTCAAGCAATCCCATCGGCTCGAAACGCTTCCCGGTGAGATCGACCGGGTCGCCGCAGAAATCGACAAGCTTTCGGAGTTCCTGGCCGATCCCGATCTCTATACCAAATCGCCCGACAAATTCACCAAGGCAACCGAGGCGCTGAGCGAGCGTCAGGGGCGCCTGGCGGCGATGGAGGATGAGTGGCTGGAGCTCGAAACCCTGCGCGACGAGATCGGCGGCTGATTTAGCGCGTCAGTTCGGGCTGTCATTGTTGGTGCGCGTTGGCCGCGGCATCAGGGTGCGCATGAGCGAGGGCAGGCCGTCTTCGACCCGCGCGCCGCCCAGGCTCAAAGTCGCGCGGGTGACCGTGTCGCTGCCATTGCAAAGTGCGGCCGCGATCACCCCGCTGTCGCCCCCCGCACCGGGTGCGATGCACAGACGGGTGTTGTCGCTGACCCCGAAGGCAAAGACAAAGCGAAAGCCTGCGTTTTGGGCGGCGGTTTCGGTCGGGCCGGTGGCCAGCTCAAACCGCACCGGCGCCTGATAGCCCGGGCTGCGCAGCCTGGCGACGAAGGCTGTCGGGTCTCCTCCCGGCACATTGCCCAACAGGAAGACCGGTGCGCGCCCGCCAATGCTGACCGTGCCCTTGGTGAAGTATTGCTGGTTCTTGCCAACGCCAAACACTGCCGGACCGCCCGTGCCAGGGGTGCAGGCGGCGAGCCCGCCTGCGATCAGGCAGGCGGCAAGCCCTTGGGCCGTTTTGCGTCCGCGGCCGCTCACTGCCTCAGACGCCGGCGGAAGGATGGCGTGTCGTCGGGCCGCGGCGGCGGCAGCAGCGAGCGCATCAGCGATGAGATTTGCGGTTCCAACGGGCGGCTTTCATCGATGCGCAGAACCGCACGGCTGATCTGGCGCACATCGAGGCAGAGCGCCATCGCAACCAAGCGCGGATCGCCGCCCGAGCGGGGGCGGTCGCAAAGCGGCGTCACCACATCGGTGCCGAAGGCGGTCACGAAATAGTATCCGCGCGGATCGGGGTCCGGCGCCACGGCGCGAAACTGGGTGGGCGGATACCAGCCGGGGGTGCGCATCAGATCCGCAAAGCCCTGCGGCGCCAACCCGCTCGGCGCGGTGCCGTAGAACTCGACATCCTGCACGCCGCCCATGCGGACATTGAGCGAAAACACCCGGTCGAAATCTGTGTTGTACACCACCCCTCCGGGGGTCTGTGGTGAAGCACAAGCCGCAAGGCCTGTCATCGCGATCAAGAGCAAAAGGCGGGTCATGTCACCTCTCCATCATTGTCCTGCCAAAAGATGGCACAGGGCCGCGACCCGACAAGTGTCGGCCAGCACAGTTGATCGCGTTGTGACCGGCCTGGATATGTCGGGCATGTCGAATGTGCGGCATGGCGGTCCTTGGGAGATCGCGTCTGGGTGAAGTATGACAGCATTGCTGACTTTTTTCTTGTGCTGCGCCGGGACCGCACGCTAGGTTACGCTCAAAGAAGACCTGAAGGGGGAGGAGTGCATGTTTGCATCCGGCATGGCGTTCGGCCTGGGCGAGGATATCGAGGCGCTGCGCGACACCGTCGCCCGCTGGGCCGCCGATAAGCTGGCGCCGCGCGCCGGTGCGATCGATCGCGACAATGCGTTCCCCCGCGATCTGTGGCCCGAACTGGGCGCATTGGGTCTGCTGGGCATCACGGCTGACGAGGAATATGGCGGCGCGGCGATGGGCTATCTGGCCCATACCGTGGCAATGGAGGAGGTGTCGCGCGCCTCGGCCTCGGTCGGGCTTTCCTATGGCGCACATTCCAACCTCTGCGTGAACCAGCTCAACCGCCATGGGACCGAGGATCAGAAGGCGCGCTTTCTGCCCGGGCTCATCGATGGAACCGCGCTGGGTGCACTGGCGATGTCCGAGCCGGGGGCGGGGTCGGATGTGGTTTCCATGACCCTGCGGGCCGACAAGCGCAACGACCGCTTCGTGCTCAACGGCACCAAGTTTTGGATCACCAACGGCCCGGATGCCGATGTCCTGATCGTCTATGCCAAGACCGACCCCGATGCCGGGCCGCGCGGCATCACCGCTTTTCTCATCGAAAAGAGCATGGCGGGGTTCTCGACGGGTCAGAAGCTCGACAAGCTGGGCATGCGCGGCTCGGACACTGGCGAGCTCATCTTCGATGATTGCGAAGTGCCCTTTGAGAATGTGCTGGGCGAGGAGGGCCGCGGCGTCAATGTGCTGATGTCGGGTCTGGATTACGAGCGCATCGTGCTGGCCGGCGGGCCACTGGGGATCATGGCCGCAGCACTCGATATCGTTGTTCCCTACGTGCATGAGCGCAAGCAGTTCGGCCGCTCCATTGGCGAGTTCCAGCTGATGCAGGGCAAGCTGGCCGATATCTACACCACCACCAATGCCTGCCGCGCCTATGTCTATGCCGTGGCCCAGGCGGCCGATCGCGGCGAGACCACGCGAAAGGATGCCGCCGGCTGCATCCTTTATGCCGCCGAGAAGGCCACCCAGGTCGCGCTGGAGGCGATCCAGGCCCTGGGCGGCAATGGCTATATCAACGACTATCCCACCGGATGGCCGAAGGGCGCGCCATGCTCAGGCCGTTTCCTCAAACATCTCGCGGCCGATCAGCATGCGTCGGATCTCTTGCGTGCCGGCGCCGATCTCGTAGAGCTTGGCATCGCGCAACAGCCGCCCGGTGGGATAGTCGTTGATATAGCCATTGCCGC
>JBCDDO010000390.1:0-3182 GCA_039180245.1 Pseudomonadota bacterium
GAGCTGATCGTGACGATCCGACCGAACTTGCGCTCGCGCATGCCGGGCCAGACCGGGTGGGTCATGTTGAAGACACCGGTGAGGTTGGTCGAGATCACCTCGTTCCACTGCTCGGGCGTCATGCGGTGGAAGGGCGCGTCGCGGGTGATGCCGGCATTGTTGATCAGGATGTCGACCGGTCCGAGATCGCCCTCGACCTTTTCGATCCCCGCCTTGCAGGCGTCGTAATCGGCGACCGACCATTTATAGGTTGGAATGCCGGTCTCTTCGGTGAACTTTGCCGCCGCTTCGTCATTGCCGGCGTAGTTTGCCGCCACTGTGTGACCGGCGGCCTGCAATCCCTTCGAGATCGCTGCGCCGATGCCTCGGCTGCCGCCCGTGACCAATGCCACTCGTGCCATGCGTTTCCTCCTATGTCGGTTTTTTGCCTGATGTGTCGGCGGCACCCGCGCGGGCGCCGCCTAGGTCTGAGCGGGCGGTCAGGGCCGTTCCACGCACATCGCAACGCCCATGCCGCCGCCGATGCAGAGCGTGGCGAGGCCCTTTTTGACGTCGCGCTTTTGCATCTCGAAAAGCAGCGTGTTGAGCACCCGCGCCCCCGAGGCGCCGATCGGATGGCCGATGGCGATGGCTCCGCCATTGACATTCACGATCTCCGGATCCCAGGCCATGTCCTTGTTGACCGCCAGCGCCTGTGCCGCGAAGGCTTCATTGGCCTCGACCAATTCGACATCCTCGACCTTCCAGCCGGCCTTATCGAGCGCCTTGCGCGAGGCATAGATCGGCCCCACGCCCATGATCGCGGGGTCGAGACCCACCGTCGCGTAACTTACGATCCGGGCCATCGGGTCGATGCCGCGCTTCTCGGCCTCCTTATCGGTCATGAGCACCACGGCGCCGGCGCCGTCATTGATGCCCGACGCATTGGCGGCCGTCACTGACCCATCCTTGGCAAAGGCCGGGCGCAGCTTTTGCATCGCCTCCATCGTGGCGCCATGGCGGATGTACTCATCCTTGTCGACCACGATGTCGCCCTTGCGCGTCTTGATGGTGAAAGGGATCACCTCATCGTCGAACTTGCCGGCCTTCTGGGCCGCCTCGGCCTTGTTTTGCGACGCAACGGCGAACTCGTCCTGCATGTCGCGGCTGATCTGCCAGCGCTGGGCCACATTCTCGGCCGTCTGGCCCATATGATAGCCGTTGAACGCATCCCACAGCCCGTCGCGGATCATGCTGTCGATCATGCCCATATCACCCATTTTTACCCCGCCGCGCAGATGCGCGACATGGGGGGCCATGGACATGCTTTCCTGACCGCCCGCGACCACGATGTCGGCATCGCCCAGCATCACATGCTGGGCGCCGATGGCAACCGCGCGCAGGCCCGAGCCGCAGAGCTGGTTGATCCCCCAGGCAGCACTGACCTGCGGCAGGCCGGCCGTGTTATGGGCCTGGCGGGCCGGGTTCTGGCCTTGGCCGGCGGTCAGGATCTGACCCATGATCGTCTCGGAGACGTCGGCTGCGGGCACGCCGGCCCGTTCCAACGCCGCTTTGATGGCGGCCGATCCAAGATCATGGGCGGGTGTGTTGGCGAACGCACCGTTGAAGCTGCCCACCGCGGTGCGGGCGGCGGCGGCGATCACGACATTGGTCATGCGGTTCTCCCTACTTGTCGGGCTCAATGAGCCGCGTTTTCCGAATCTGCTGCACCGCGACATACCCGCCATCGGCCGCAAGGTCGCGGACAAAGTTGCGGCACTGTGTCAGCCCCGACCGGGGGCCGCAAGAAATTCCGACAGCGGTGCCCAGACCGTGTTTCGGCTTGCGCGGCCGACGATCATGCCGACATGCCCGGTGGCCGGGCGGATCACCTGCGCGCCGGCAATGGCCGCGGCCAATGGCTCGGTCGTGCCGGGTGGCGCGATGCGATCCGCCGAAGCACAGACCACAAGGGCTGGCTGTCCGATCTTGCCTGGATCGACCCGTTGGCCGGCAAGCTGCCAGCGGCCCCGCCCGGTCAGATCGCGCAGCTGCCAGTCAACCAGGATCTCCACCGCCGCCGGACCCGGCAGGTCGACCGGGCTGTTCACCCAATCCTCAAGCTCCACAAACCGCAGCGCATCGCGCGAGCGGCGGGGAAGTCCCGCAAAGCGTCGAAACTTGGTCAGCACAAGCCCCGGATCGAGCATCGCAAAGAGCAGTTGCAGCAGATCGCCCGGCACCGCCCCGAACATCGTGTCGAACGCAGTCAAGGTCTGTGCCAGCCGATCCGGTCCCGCATCACGGCCCAGCTTGCGCAAACCGCCGGCCACGCCAGCGGTGTCGGCAAACCGCCAGGGCGCCCCCATCAAGGCAAGCCGCGCAACCAGATCGGGCCGCGTCTGGGCCAAGGCTGCTGCCAGCGTTCCGCCCATGCAATAGCCCAGCACCGAAACCGGCCCGTCGCGGGCGGCCGCCTCCAATGCCGGGACCAGGCGGAGATCGTGATAGGCGGTCAGGTCAAAGCCGTGCTCCTCAGGGCCCGCCCCGCCCCAGTCGAGCAGCAGGGGCCGCAGACCGGCGCTGGCAAGATGGCGCATCAGCGAATGTCCACGGCCCAGATCCAGAATATGGGCGTGGTTGATGAGCGACGGCACCGCGAGCACAACCGGACCCCGCCCGCCGAAATCGAGCAACCGCGCCGAGCCTGCGCGCCAGATGACGCTGGGTTCGGGCAGTCGGCGGCGGTGCGGGTGGCGCTGCCAAGCCTCGATGCCGGCCATCATCCGGGCCAGTCGTCGTGTCGCCTCGCAGGCTGCAAGGACCGGATCGGGCGGCGACAGGTCGGCCAGGGCATCGCGCAGATGCGGCGCCCAGGGCATCACATCACGGGTGGCGTCGGTTTGCTGCGCGACGATCTGGGCGAGGCCCTTTTCCATGACGCCAGCCGCCGCAGCGAGATGAAAGAGCAGCGGTGAGGGCAGGCCGAGCCGGTCAGGACCGGACCCGGCGGTCATAGGCCGCCGCGCGCGCCAGCCACGAGATGTTTTCTTCCCATAAATCGAGGAAGGCGGCCGCGTCAGCCGCGTCTGATGCCGCATTTTCCGGTTGTTGACGCGTTGGACCATGGCCCGGATCCCCACAGTCGTTTTCGTCATTCGGCCGCGCGGCTTCTGAGCCGGCACTGCCAATGCCCGCCGACA
>JBCDDO010000391.1:0-3168 GCA_039180245.1 Pseudomonadota bacterium
ATCCAAAGACGCTGGCATCGCCAATCTTGACCTTGATATCGACCCATTTCGACAGGTCGCTGGGGTCATTGGCCGTGATGGTGTAGTTGAGCGTGCCGGCCAAGGGCAGATTGTCGCGCGCATAGCCGGTTGCCTGGGCCTCGGTGATCTGCCCTGTGGCCAACAGCCGCGCGGTGTCGCGAGAGACGTTCCACATCTCGTTCTGGCGCAGATAAAGCGTGGCACTGTCGGTGAGGATTCCCAAGAGAATGAGGAAGAACGGGATCCAGAGCACGAATTCAATCGTCGCACTGCCCCGCTCATTGCGCGCAAATCGCCGCGTCTTGCGGCCCGCCACACCGCGGTGCCACGCCGAAATCCACCATGTCAGCCTTCGCCGCCGACTGTGCCCCACCCGACCGCTCCAAGTTGCATTTCAATGGCGCGAAACTTACGCGTGCAGCGCCGATGCCGCAAGTCTTGCGCATAATTTTGCCATGTCCCCGGCCAGGTCGGCCTCAACCGCCATCTTGGCGCCAAGCAGGCGACGATTTCGCGACTTTGGGCGGGAGCGTTTGCACTGCAACAGGACACCCCCTATAGCTGGACAATGAACACAGAGACCGCCGTTGCCGCCGATGCCCCAAACGCGGCCGGCAGCCCGCATCCTTCGATCAGTTTTGTGAGCTTTGTGAGCCTTCTGGCGGCGCTGGTTGCGCTCAATGCGATGGCCACCGACATCATGCTGCCCGCGCTTCCGGACATGGGCGCCACGCTGCGCGCGGCCTCGACCACCGAAGTGCAAAGCGTGATCACGGCCTATCTGGTGGGGTTCGGGCTCGGTCAGATTTTCATGGGGTTGGTGTCGGACCGGTTCGGACGCCGAATTCCGATGCTTGCGGGGCTTGCCGTTTACTGCGTGGCGTCGCTGGTTGTGGTGATCTCGGGCGATCTGACCACGGTGCTGATTGCCCGCTTCATGCAGGGTGTCGGGGGTGCGGCACCGCGGGTGATCGTCACGGCGGCTGTCCGCGACTGCTATTCGGATCGGCCCATGGCCAAGGTGATGTCGCTGGTCATGATGGTGTTCATGGCCGCACCCATTGTCGCACCGGCGCTGGGTCAGCTGACGCTGGCCTTGGCGCCCTGGCAGGTGATCTTTGCCATGCTGGCGCTCTATGGCGCGGTGTTGCTTGCAATCTGCTGGCTGCGGTTTCCCGAAACCCTTCCCCCCGAGCGGCGCATCGAGATCCGTCGTGCCGAGGTGATCGGCGGTTTTGGCGCCGTGCTCGGCGACCGCCAGACAATGGGCTATGTGCTGGCCGCCGGCACGGTCTTTGGCGCACTTTTTGGCTATATCAACACCAGCCAGCAGCTTTTGGTCGAAGTGCATGGGCTGGGCGCCTGGTTTCCGGCCGTCTTTGCGGCGACGGCGGTGTCGATTGCGGTTGCCTCTTTTGTGAATGCGCGTCTGGTGGAGCGTCATGGCATGCGTCTGCTGAGCCATTCGGCGAGCTGCCTGTTTCTGTTGGTCTCCCTGGCGATGCTTGGCCTCGATCTGGTCGGCGCGCTCAGCACCGCCTGGCTGATCGGGCTGATGGTTGTGATCGCGCTGCTGATGGGCCTCGTGTTTCCCAATTTCAACACGCTTGCCATGACCCGTCAGGGCAGTGTGGCGGGGATTGCGGCCTCGGTCACCGGCGCCGGCTCGACCCTTCTGGGGGCGGTGGTCGGCTATGTGATCGGGCAGGCCTTTGACGGCACGGCAACGCCCATGGCGTTGGGCTTTGTGAGCATGGCCGCGGCGACCCTGGCGGCGCTGTTTTATGCCGAGCGGGGGCGTTTGTTTCGATCAGGTCAGGGGGCCTAGGCGGCGGCGCGACTGGTGATTGCCCGGCCGGCTGGGTTTTGGCAGTCTGGCACGCAGCAGCGCCGGCGGCAGGATCCAGCGCAGAGCCAGAAAGGGATCGGCCATGAGCGGGCGCAACCGACGCATCGGACCGCAAACCGCGGCAATCCATGCGGGCGAAGCGCCCGACCCGACGACCGGCGCGTCGGCACCGCCCATCCATATGTCCACCACCTTTGTGGCAGATGAGCCGCTTGGCTTCTCGGCCCATGATCTGAGCGACGGGGCGGGCTTTGTCTATGGCCGGTGGGGCAGTCCGACGGTGCGCATGCTGCAAGACAAGATCGCAGCGCTGGAGGGAACCGAGGCTTGCCTGGCGCTCGCCTCGGGCATGGCGGCCACGGCGGCGGTCTTTCTCACACGGCTTTCGGCGGGCGATCATCTGGTGATCTCGGATGTCTGTTATGCCGGCGTGGCCGAGCTTGCGCGCCAAACGCTTCCCCGGCTGGGCATCGCTGTCAGCACGGTCGACATGTCCGATCTTGCGGCGGTCGAGGCGGCGTTGCGGCCGGAAACCAAGCTGGTGCATTGTGAAACCCCGGCCAACCCGATCCTGCGTCTCACCGATCTTGCCGCGGTTGCCCGGCTTGCGCATGGCGTCGGGGCCGAGATGAGCGTCGATTCCACCTTCGCCTCGCCGATCGTCACCAAACCGGCCGCATTGGGCGCCGATTACGTCATCCATTCGCTGACCAAATACATCGGCGGCCATGGCGATGCATTGGGCGGCGCGGTGGCCGCATCGGCCGAACGGATTGCCGCGCTTTCCCTGGAGGCCGGGATCCATCATGGCGGGGTGCTGTCGCCCTTCAATGCCTGGTTGATTGCCCGCGGGGCGGCGACCCTGCCCTTGCGCATGCGGGCGCATTCCGAGGCAGCACAGAAGCTTGCCGAGTGGCTGGAGGCGCAGCCTGCCGTCACGCGCGTGATCTATCCCGGTCTTGCCTCGCATCCGCAGCACGCGCTGGCCAGCCGTCAGATGGCGCTGAGCTCGGGCATGATCGCCTTTCAGGTCCGCGACACCGCGCGCGGCGAGGCGCTGGCCGCTCGCATGGTCGAGGAGCTGGAGGTCATCCATTACGCCGTCTCGCTGGGCCATCACCGCTCGCTGATCACCTGGATCGAAACCGAGGCCATTCTGGAGAGCTCGTTCAGGCTCTCGGGCCTGCAGGAGGACAGCTATCGCGCCTGGGCCGGCGATGGGGTGTTTCGCCTGTCGGTCGGGCTTGAGGATGCCGAGGATCTGATCGCCGATCTCGCCCCGCTTCTGGGTTAGCCCC
>JBCDDO010000392.1:0-3166 GCA_039180245.1 Pseudomonadota bacterium
CGCGGCGGGGGGGCTGCGACCACATGCGGCTGGATCACCGAGCGCAGCCCGTCGGCTCCGATCAAGAAATCGGCGCTGCGGGTCGTTGCGTCCGCCAGGGACAGGGTCACGCCCTCATCGGTTTGCGCGACCGAGGCCGCCGGCGCGGATGCGGTCATAACCGCACCTGCCCCGCGCGCCGCATCGAGCAGGATTGCATGAAGATCGGCCCGGTGGATCTGCACGAAGGCGCGTGCCGCCGGCGCGGCGCTGTCAAAGCTGAGCGAGAACACTTGGTGGCCCAGATCGCCCAGCCGGATCTCGGCGCAGCGCGGCCGGAAGCCTGCCGCCGCCACCGGCGCGGCCAGGCCCAGTGCATCCATCACCCGCATGGCGTTGGGGCCCAGCTGGATGCCTGCTCCGATTTCGCCGAACGTCTTGGCGCGCTCGACAATTTCGACCGCAAAGCCGCGGCGGGCCAGTGCAATCGCCGTGGTCAGGCCGGCGATGCCGGCTCCGGCAATCAGAACCCGGCCTGCCATGACGCCCAACGGCCCCGCGCCAGACCGCGGTCAGCCGGCCTTTCGCGACATGAAGGCCATGAAGGCGTTCCGCGCTTCGTCCGAAGAAAGCCGCTCTTCAAAGAGCTTGCCCTCGCGGCGCAGCGCGTCCATCCGCTCATCAGACGTGCCCCGCAGCAGCGCCCGCGACAGCCGCATTGCTTCGCGCGGCTTGGCGGCAAGACGGGCGGCAAGCGCTTGCGCCTCGGCATCCAGTTTTTCCGGAGGATGGATCGCATTGACAAAGCCCGCCGCAAGCGCGCGCTCGGCATCGAAGGGCTCGCCCAGGCACAGCATCTCAAAGGCGCGGGCATAGCCCAGAAGCCGCGGCGCCAGCAGCGAGGAGGCGTTTTCGGGCACCAGACCCAGATCGATGAAGGGGGTGTGAAAGCGCGCCCGCGGGCTGGCCAGAACCATGTCGCATTGCCACAGCATGGTGGTGCCGATGCCAATCGCGATGCCGTCCACTGCCGCCACCATCGGCTTTTGCGCCATCGACTGCGCCTGCAAGAACCGCATCACCCCACTTGGCGCCGAGGCGCTCCCGGACGAAGCGGCGCCGCCGGTTGCCCGGGCGATGAAATCGGCAATGTCATTGCCCGCGGTGAACATCCCCTCATGGCTGGCAAAAAGATGCACGCCGATCGCAGGGTCCGCCTCGGCCTCGGCCATGGCATCGGCCAGCGCATGGTACATCGCATCGGTCAGAGCGTTCTTTTTCTCGGGCCGGGTGATGCGCAGGGTCTGAACCCCGCTCTCGCGCGTTGACGTGACCAGAGAAATGGTCGCATCGGGGTGAAGGGCAGTGTCGCTGGTCATGGCAGGCTCCTCGGACGGGGCAGCATCCGCAGGCGCACACCGAAAGGGTGGCGCCCGCGCCGGTCCGACGCAGGTTTGCAGAAAACGCCGCGATGCGGAAGGCCGTGCAATCTGCCGCCGCCTTGTGTCGCTGCGTCAGGCCGCGAAATCATGCTCCAGGCGCTTGCGGCTCAGCCCGGATTCGAGCCAATCGAGCGTGATCAGCCGCGCATGCGGCGAGAGGCCGCGCAGTTGCGGTCCGAAGGCGGCCATCAGCCGGTCCATCAGATCCCCGGCAACCTCGGCGACGCGCCCCTCCAACACCCGACCGGCGAGCGACCCGTTAAACCGGCTGACCTCCAGATCGCAGGCGGTGCCGAACGCGTCGACAGCCATGCGTCGCGCGCCCGCAATGCTCTCCTGCAGGGCCCGCAGCCGGGCCCCCAGCGCCGGTTTTTCGCGCGCCGCCTCACGGAAATTCATCAGCGGCACCTTGATCGATTCCGCGTCGCCCTGCGGCGGGAAGGTCACGAGCCCCCGCTCCAAGTCGATCTCGCAAAAGATGCTGGTGCCGCCGGGGGGCTGGATCGACGCGCCCTCCAGCGTGGCGGTGATCCGGCAGAGGCCGGGATCGGCAATTTCGGCGATCAGATCGCGCGCCTCGGCCAGGATCTCGAAATCCGACGCGTCGCGGCGTTGGCTGCGCAGCGTTTCGCGCAGTGCCAAATGCCGGCAGCGATCCCCGGGCGAGACCTTCATGTCGCGCGGCGCGTCGGCCGTGGCCTTCTGGCCGATCTGCACCAGCGCCTCCAGAACCGTCAGGCAGCCGCTGGTGGCCCGCCGCAAAACCACGCCGCTGCTGTCGGACAGGAGGGTTTCGACCCGGGCCCGGGGCATCGCCTGGCCAGTTGTCGCATAGATGTAGTCGGCAAACCCACGATCGAAGGCGCTGTAGATGACCTCGCTGACCGTATGAGTGACCAGACCCGTCCAACCGGCGCTGTCGCTCTGGTATGAAACGGTCAGAACCGGCGCTTGTACGGCCTGCTCTTCGAACACTTTGTCCAGTATCGCTATTCGATCCACGCGCGCCCCACACCCGCTCTACACAACACAACATCAACGCTACGTGAGATGCGCCGTTAACGGAAGCTTTATCCTAACAAAAGGTTAAAGCTGTCGACAAATCACCCATTCCGGATTGAGCGGCGCGGGGCGTTGCACCAGAGGCGTGCAGCGAATCGCTGAAAAGCCGCCGCGGCGTCACGGGCGGGCCGGCCGGCCGCCGACGCGCGCTCTTCGCCCCCGAGCCTTGGGCCAAGGCAGAGCTTGCAGGCGCGCTCAGATCACGCGCTCAGATCACGGCCAGTTCGTGCATCTCGCGCCCCAGGGCGAGGCGGTCCGCCGCCAGTGCCGACAGATCCAGCGTCTGGAACCGGCCGGTCAAGACCAGCTCGGCCAGGGCACGACCCGCAGCAGGGGCGTGTTGCAGCCCATGTCCCGAGAACCCGCAGATGTGAAAAAGCGCGTCGCATCCCGGATGAAACCCGATCAGCCCGTTTTGATCGACCGCGTTCCAGTCATAGGGACCTGCCCAGGCGCCCGCCATCCGCAAACGCTCAAAGGTGGGAATGCGCGCAGCAAGGCTGGGCCAGATGGTGTCTTCGAAAAGCGGCCAGTCGGGCATCAGATCCCAGGGATCGTCGGGCTGAACCGGCGAGGGTGCCCCTGAGATGAAGCCCGACCCTTCGGGCCGCATCCAGACGCCGGATGTGTCGAAGATCAGCGGGCTTTCGGCGCAGATCGCCTGGCTTTCAGGCGCGGTCAAC
>JBCDDO010000393.1:0-3161 GCA_039180245.1 Pseudomonadota bacterium
GCATCCTGGCTGGAGTTGCGGCTGGTGCGGAAAATGTAGCGGTTCCAATTGGCGCCGGTGATGCTGTCGGCCACCGCCGGTTCGACGATCAACAGCCGCTCATACTCCTCGGCCACCGGCAGCATGGCCAGCGCCACGCCCGAGCTCACCGGACCGATCGCAAGATGCACATCATCATCGCCGTAAGCCTCGGCCAGCAATGCTTTGCCCAAATCGGGCTTGAGCTGGGTGTCCTTCTCGATGACCACGATGGGCTCGCCATCGATCTCCATCGTGCCTTGCGTGGCATATTCCAGACCCAGCATCAGCCCGTCATGCGATTGCTTGGCATAGGCCTCGAACGGCCCGGTCTTGCCATAGACATGCGCGATGCGGATTTCGGCCGCGGCAGGGCCAGCCAGAACCAGTGCGGCCAGGGCGAGCGAAAGGCGTTTCATCAGCGTTTCCTCCCAATTGGATTGTGTCTGGTTTTAGAATTCTTCGGGGCAGGTTGGCATATCCCGCGCGGCGGAGAAAGCCGGGAAGACGCGCCGGGTCTAGATCCGTGCCAACGCTCGGTCGCGACCATCCTCAGGTGTGGGATGGCTCCGATTACCCTTCGCGGCCCGGCTCGGCGGCGTTGCAGGAGAAAAGCGCAATCTTGTTGCCCTGCGGGTCGCGCAGATAGCCGACATAGAAATTGGCGCCATAGGACGCCCGAAAACCGGGGGCGCCCTCATCCGCCCCGCCGGCGGCCAGTGCTGCGGCGTGCAGGCTGCGGGTCTGGGCCTGATTTCGGGCCTCAAAGGCGACCATACACCCGTTGCCGGCCGAAGCCGGGCGCCCGTCGAAGGTCGGCTTTACGTAGAAATCCGGCTGCATCGGCTGGCCCGGCGCGACGGGCAGGGCATAGCTCAACCCCTCCGGGCCCTCCTCCACCCCATAGCCGAGCGCGGGCAGAAACGCGGCGTAGAACCGCTTTGCCGCCGCGAGGTCGTCGGCGCCGACGGTGACATAGGCGATCATGCTGACGTGACCTTCCGTCCGTTTGGCGAGCGTCGCAGGACAGGGTGCCAGACCGCTCGCCTTAAAGCGATGTTTTCGGGGAAGGATGCGCAGATCGTTGCCTTCAGCAGCCAGACCGCGTTCGTTGCGAGCCCATGGACGAACACGATCAGCCAATTAGAGGTCGACAAGCGCGCCAACCCGGCCTCTGTCTGGTGCGGTCGGGTGACCGCGCGCGGCAAACCCGCCCGGCATGTCGCGACAACAGATGAGAGGGATCGCCATGAGCAGCTTTTCGCCCGGTCAGCGCGCGGTCAAGCCGGCGGTGCAGAGCAATGGCGGCGTGGTCGCGGCGCAGCATGTGGGCGCGGCGCGGATCGGCGCCGCGGTGCTGGCGGCGGGTGGGAACGCCGTCGATGCGGCCATCGCCACCTCCTTTGCCATCGGCGTGCTGGAGCCCTGGATGAGCGGGATCGGCGGTGGCGGGCTGATGGTGGTGCGCCATGCCGATGGTCGGGTCGAGACGCTCGATGCGGGGATGCGCGCGCCGGCCGGGCTCGACCCTACCGCCTACCGCCTGACCGGGGGCGAGGCGGAGGGGCTCTTCACCTGGCCCGCCGTGGAGGGCGATGTGAACATGACCGGGCCGCTGGCGATTGCGGTGCCGGGGCTGGTCGACGGGCTGGGCGTTGCCCATGCCGCCTGGGGCGCGCGCCCCTGGGCCGATCTGGTCGCCCCGGCCATCGATCTTGCGCAAAGTGGTTTGGCCGTCGACTGGTATGCCAGCCTGATCATCGGTCAGGCTGCGGCCGGTCTGGCCCGGTTCGATGCAAGCCGCGCCCGCTTTCTTCCCGGCGGTCATCCGCCCGCGATCAGCCTGGTGCCTGGGCGCTACACAACCCTGCCCGCGCCGGAACTGGCTGCGACGCTTGCCATCATCGCCCAGGACGGCCCGCGCGCGCTGCATGAAGGCCCGCTTGCCGAGGCGGTCGCGCGCGATGCCGCGACGGTCGGATCGCCCCTGTCCGCGGCGGATCTCGCCCAGACCCAGGCGCGGCTGCGGCCACCTCTGGAAATTGCCTATCGACGCGCGCGGATCTGGGCGACCCCGGAGCTTTCGGCCGGCCCGACCCTGGCCCACAGCCTGCGGCTGCTGACGGAATTTGAACCCGGCCCCGCGCCCGATCCCGGATTTTACACCGCCATGGCGGCGGCCTTGGCCGAGGCCTATGCCCTGCGGCTGACCGAAATGGGCGATGTCGACGGCGCGCGCGACACGGGCAAGGACGCCGGCTGCACGACCCATATTTCGGTTGCGGACCGGCACGGCATGACCGTTTCGCTCACCCAAACCCTGCTCTCGGTCTTCGGCTCGATGGTCACGCTGCCGGAAACCGGCATTCTGATGAACAACGGCATTTTCTGGTTCGACCCGCGCCCAGGCGGGCCCAACGCACTGGCCGCGGGCAAGCGCTGCCTGGCCAATATGTGCCCAGTGGTGATGGAGGCCGAGGGTCGGGTCACCGCAATCGGCGCCTCGGGCGGGCGCCGGATCATGCCGGCCGTGGCGCAGATCGCGGCCTTTCTGGGCGATTTCGGCATGGATCTGGAAACCGCGCTGCACATGCCACGCCTGGATATGAGCGGAGGCGCCGCGGTGACGGCCGATGACACGCTGCCCGCCCCGGTGATCGCGGCTCTGCGCGCGGCCATTCCGGTGGCCGTTCAAAAACGCACCGTCTTTCCCAACTGGTTTGCGAACATCTCGGCGGCGCAAAGCGGCGCGGACGGGCAGATCGGCGCAACCGAGCCCTGGCTGCCCTGGGCCGATGCCTGTGCGGCGGCGCGTTTCTAGCCGGGAAACACAGCGCTACATTCGCCAGCGCCTCAGCCCGGCTGTTCTGCGCGCATCTGGGCCAACATGCCCTCGACGATCATCTCGGGCGTGTCGCTGGGCGCCCAACCCCATTCCGCCCGCGCGCGGCTGTCATCGATGGGCCGCATGAGACCGCGGAGTTTCTCTTCCAGCGCCCGATTGGGTTGAAAATCGATCTGTGCGCCGGGCAGCCTTGCGCGGACCGCCGCGGCAAGCTCAGCCGCGCTGGGTGTGGGTTTCATCCCGTCGACCAGATAGGTGACCGTCTTGATGGCTTCGGCCGGCGCATCGGCCAGCGCGA
>JBCDDO010000394.1:0-3140 GCA_039180245.1 Pseudomonadota bacterium
CGCGGGCCGTCCGGCGTGGCGACCAGAGTGCCCGCGGCAAAGCAGGGCACGAAGGCTTCAGCATAGATGTAGCTGTCGGTCGCTTCGTCATATTGGTAGGAAAAGCCCGCGGCCATATCGGCCTGTACCGAGTGGCCATCGACAATCCCAACAACCTCAGTGCCCGGAAAACCCGGCAGGTTTTGGATTTCCGGCGGGTTCGGCGCCATGTTAAAGACGATGTATTCGCCGGTATCAGGGTTCACCAGCGCCACGGCCTCCGGTTTCGGCTTGATGTTGCCTTCGCTCAGGAAATTTGTGTTCTCTCCACCGGGACCGGACTCGACCCCGCCCTCGGAGGCCTCCTGCGCCCAGTCCGGCTCGGCCCCGGTGATCTCATTGATGATCCAGAGCGTCTCGCCCGGCTCCAGCACCGAGCCCAGCGGGAAGGTGTGGTAAAGCCCATCCTGTTCGGGGTCCGGCGCGTTGGTGCCGCTGGCATCCGACCAGATCTGCCAGCCGGAGATGTCCATCGGCGCGCCGGTCGTGTTGGTGATGGAGACGAACTCGTCTTCCTGGGTGGTCGTGCCGTCGCCATCGCTGTCGAATTCGGTGTTGGACGTGGGGTCGTTGTCCGAAGAGTTGTCGCCGAAGATCTGCCCGAAAATGATGCCGTCCAGATCTATTGCCATCACCAAATCCTCAAATCAGCGGCGCAGCCGATCCGACGCCAGCATTAACTATTCGATAACGAGGATTTACGGAAAGCTCAAGCGAACGCTGCCAGATTGGCGGCGGCGCCCCAGTTTGGGGGGCTATTCGGCCGCTTCGACGCCGTCTGCGCGCAGAAATCCGCCCGATTGGCGGGTCCAGAAGCTGGCATAGAGCCCGCCGCGCGCCAACAGATCCTCATGCCGGCCTTCTTCGGCCACCCGCCCGGCCTCCAGCACAATAATCCGGTCCATATGCGCAATGGTCGAGAGGCGGTGGGCGATGGCGATGACCGTGCGCCCCTCCATCAACCCTGCGAGTGCGCGTTGCACCGCGGCCTCGGTCTCGCTGTCCAGCGCCGAGGTCGCTTCGTCAAGCGCCAGGATCGGGGCATCTTTGAGCACCGCCCGTGCCAGCGCGATGCGTTGGCGCTGCCCGCCCGACAGCCGGACGCCGCGCTCGCCCAGATGCGCATCATATCCGGCGCGCCCGTCGCGGTCGCGCAGCCCGGTGATGAAGTCATGCGCCTCGGCCTGGCGGGCCGCTGCATGGGCGGCGGCGGCGCTGGCATCGGGATTTCCGTAGAGGATGTTGTCCAGCGCCGAGCGGTTGAACATCGCGGTGTCCTGCCGGACCATGGCGATCTGACGGCGCAGCCCGTCTTGGGTGAAGTCGCGGATGTCGGTGCCGTCCAGACGTATCTGACCCGCCTCGGTCTCGTAAAGCCGCAGCAGCAGTGCCAGCAGGGTCGATTTGCCGGCGCCGGACCGGCCGACAAGGGCCACTTTCTCGCCCGGTGCGATGGCAAGGTTCAGCCCGTCGAGCCCGCCGCCCTTTGCGGCAAGACCGGTGCGGCCATAGGCAAAGCGCACGTTCTTGAACTCGATCCCGCCCTGGATGCGGTCCGGATGCCGCGCCGCGGGGCGGTCGGTGATGCCGTGCGGGCGCGCGAGGGTCTGCACCCCATCTTCGATCTCACCGATATTGGAAAAGACCTCCATCATCGACATCGACAGCCAGCCCGACATCTGGGCCAGCCGGGTGCCGATCACCCCGGCCGCAGCGATGATGCCGGGCCCGGCCTGGCCCTGGCTCCAGATCACCAGCGCCATGCCCACCAGGCCCACGGGCAAGAGCCCCGACAACAGCATCAGGCAGAGCCGGAACAGGGCCGAGACGCGGCCAAAGCCAAGCGCTGCACGCCGGAACGCGCGCACCGCATCCCCGGCCGAGGCCTCTTCGCGTTCGGCATGGGCAAAGAGCTTGACGGTGGCCATGTTCGACAGCGTGTCGACGATTTGCCCGCTCAGGGCTGCGCGGGCTGCGGCCCGGGTCTGGGCCCGGGCGCGGATGCGCGGGATGAAATGGCGGATGAGCAGCCCGTAGGCCGCCATCCAGATCGCCAGCGTGAGCCCGAGCCAGAGCCCCAGCCCGCCCAGCATCAGCACTGCGCCGACCGCGGCTGCGAGGCCAAAGATCAGCGCATTGCACACCTCGGTGATCACGGCGGTCAGCGCCGTCGCACTCTGAATTTGCTTTTGGCTCAGCCGGCCGGCGAAATCATCGTCAAAGAAGCTGACCGCCTGGCCCAGCGTGTGCCGGTGCAGCCGGATCAGCACCAAGGGCAGGATGCCAGGCCCGATGGCAAGCCCCGTCAGCGCCGCGCCGGCCGAGACGATCAGCGGGCGCACCAGCATGAAAAAGGCCGCCGCAAGCAGCAGCGCCGGACCGTTTGCGGCAAAGAACCCGTCGGCGCCACCGGCCGCCGCGCGGTCGACGACCCAGCCCAGGATAAGCGCCGCGGCGACCTCGGACAGCCCCGAGAGCAGCGTGAGCAGGCCCAACAGCCCGATCGTGGGCCAGGCCCCGGCCAGCGCCCAGCGGATGAAGGCGCCAAGCTGCTCGGGCGGCGGACCCGCCGCCGTGGCAAGCGCGTCGAAGCGGGTTTCGAACCAGCGGGTCAGCCGCATGCAGCCCCGCCTGTCTTGAACCGGGCCTTCGGCCAGATTGCGATCCCGCCCCATTGCCGCAGGGAAAACGGCCGCCCGGCACCGGGTTCAGGCCGGGGCGGATGCCGACGGCAAAAGGCGCCGTGCCGCAATTTCGGTGCCGTCCCCCGCCTCACTCAGCCGCCTCCACGCCGCCCTGATCTTCGATGCCGATGAAGCCGCCGGACTGGCGGGTCCAAAAGCCGGCATAAAGCCCGCCCGCGGCAAGCAGGGCCTGGTGGCTGCCCTCTTCGGCAATCCGGCCTGCATCAAGCACCACGATCCGGTCCATCTGCGCAATTGTCGACAGCCGATGGGCGATGGCAATCACGGTCTTGCCCTGCATCACGCCGTAGAGGGTCTGCTGGATCGCGGCCTCGACCTCGCTGTCCAGCGCCGAGGTCGCCTCGTCCAAGACCAGGATCGGCGCATCCTTGAGGATCACCCGGGCAAGCGCCACAC
>JBCDDO010000395.1:0-3139 GCA_039180245.1 Pseudomonadota bacterium
CAGCCGCTTATAGCTGTTGGTCGCCGGGTTGGTGAAGGCATTGAGCGCCTTGGCATGCTTGAGCACGCCGCCGATATACCACAGCGCCTCCTGGCTCAGATCGGCATATTTGTCGCCGGCAAAGAGCGGCTTGCCGTCTTTCCAGATCGACTGGTTGACATGCATCCCGGTGCCATTGTCGCCGGCAATCGGCTTGGGCATGAAGGTTGCGGTCTTGCCATAGGCATGCGCCACCTGGTGGATGACATATTTGTACTTCTGCAGATTGTCGGCCTGGTCGACCAGGGTCGAGAAGATCAGCCCCAGCTCATGCTGGCTGGCGGCCACCTCATGGTGGTGCTTGTCGACCTTCATGCCCATGCGCTTCATGGTCGAGAGCATTTCGGAGCGCATGTCCTGGGCGGCATCGACGGGCGGGACCGGGAAATAGCCGCCCTTGATGCCGGGACGGTGGCCCATATTGCCGGCCTCGAACTCGGTGTCGGAGTTCCAGGGGCTGTCGGCGGCATCGACCTCATAGCTGACCTTGTGCATCTCGTTGGAGAATTTCACATGGTCAAAGACGAAAAACTCGGCCTCGGGGCCCCAATAGCTGATCTCGCCCACGCCGGAGGATTTGAGGAACGCCTCGGCCTTGACGGCGGTGCCGCGGGGGCAGCGCTCATAGGCCTCGTTGGTGTCGGGCTCCAGCACATTGCAATGCACGCAGAGGGTCTTTTCGGCAAAGAACGGGTCGAGATAGGCCGATGCGGCATCGGGCATCAGCTTCATGTCGGACTGGTCGATCGCCTTCCAGCCGGCGATGGACGAGCCGTCGAACATCCAGCCCTCTTCCATGAAATCTTCATCGACGATGTCGGCCAGCGCGGTGACATGCTGCAGCTTGCCGCGCGGATCGGTGAAGCGCAGATCGACATATTCGACCTCTTCGGACTTCATCATCTCCAGCATCTTTGCCGTGTCGCTCATTCTCTCAGATCCCCTTGTTCCATGTTCCGTGACGCGCAGCGCTCGCTTTGATGGTCAGCCCCGATTGTTGCGGTTGTCGGCCGCGATGAATGGCCCCAATGATCGGCCGGATCGGTGGGCCGGCGCCGGTCAGAGCGCGTCGCCGCCTTCCTCGCCGGTGCGAATGCGGATGGCCTGTTCGACAGTCGACACAAAGATCTTGCCATCGCCGATTTTGCCGGTGCGGGCGGCCGAGACGATGGCCTCGACCGCGGCCTCGACCTGGTTGTCGTCAAGCACCACTTCGATCTTCACCTTGGGCAGGAAATCCACCACATATTCCGCGCCGCGATACAGTTCCGTATGTCCTTTCTGGCGGCCAAAGCCCTTGGCCTCGACCACGCTGAGCCCCTGAAGTCCGACCTCCTGCAGCGCCTCCTTCACCTCGTCGAGCTTGAAGGGCTTGATGATGGCCTCAATCTTTTTCATTCGGGCGCTCCCTCGTTGTTTGGTGCCAACATTGTTTGGTGCCAAGACCGGATCTCGCGCCATCCTGGCGCCAGAGGCACGGGGTCCGCAAATCACTTCGCCCGCGGCTGTTCAAACGGTTAAGGTTTTTCATCGGCTGGGCGGACCGCGTTTCGGTCGAATTCGCCTAATTTTTGGGCAGTCTGTATGTGCAATGGGCAATCTGTGAAGGAATTCCGATGGAGCTTCTGACCGCAGCCCAGATGCGGGCCGTTGAGCAGGCGGCCATCGCGCGCGGGCAGGTGACGGGGCTGGAGCTGATGGAGCGCGCCGGTCAGGGTGTTGTCGATGCAGTCTTTGCCGCATGGCCGGCCCTGGGCGCGGGCGCCCATCGCGCGGTGGTGCTGTGCGGCCCGGGCAATAATGGCGGCGACGGGTTCGTCATTGCGCGGCTTTTGGCGGCGCGCGGATGGGCGGTGGAGGTCTTCCTTTATGGCGATCCGGCAAAGCTGCCGCCGGATGCGATGGCGAACCTTGCGCGGTGGTGTGAACTCGGGCCGGTGGCGCCCCTGCACGCCCATCAAGGGCAGTGGCGCTGCGATCTGGTCGTCGATGCGCTGTTCGGCACCGGGCTTTCGCGCGGGGTGAGCGGCCTGAGCGACCTTTTTCGGCAGATGGAGGAGAAGGTCGCCTGCGGCAGGGTCGCGCCTGGCCATGCGCAGGGGCGCCCGGCCATCGTCGCGGTCGATCTGCCAAGCGGTCTTTGTTCCGACAGCGGGCGCGTCTTGTCGGGCGAGGGGCGGCCCGCTGCGGCCGCGGCGCATCTGACGGTGAGTTTTCATGCCCAGAAGGTGGGACATGTTCTGGCCGACGGCCCTGCGAGATGCGGGAAGACCGTGATTGCCAGCATCGGACTTGGGGAAGCCAGCGGTCCGGGCAACGCGGCCGAGGGATCCCCGGCCGGGCCGCGGGACGAAATCGTCCGATTGGCAGGCCCGCCCTGCGCGGATCGTCTCACCAAGCAGTTGGGGGGCCATAAATACGTCCATGGGCATGCGCTGATCCTCTCCGGCGGGGTGGGCAAGGGCGGCGCGGCGCGGCTCGCCGCCCGGGGCGCTCTGCGCATCGGCGCCGGGCTGGCGACCTTGGGCGCACCGCCCGCGGCGCTGATCGAGAATGCCGCGCAGCTCGATGCGGTCATGCTGCGGCCGGTTGCCGATGCCGCGGCGCTGGCCAAGCTTTTGGAGGATTGCCGGATCACCGCGCTCTGCCTCGGCCCGGGTCTGGGGCTTGAGCGGGCGCGGGCGCTGGTCCCGGTCGCTTTGGCGTCTCAGCCAGCGCCCCCCGAAACCACGCCGGGTGCGGACGGGCGGGCTGCTGCGGGTCCTGGCCGTGCCCTCTTGCTTGATGCCGACGCGCTGACGGCGTTTGCCGATGATCCGGGGGCGCTGTTTGCCCAGCTCCACCCCGCTTGCGTGCTGACCCCGCATCTGGGCGAGTTTGCCCGGCTCTTCCCCGACCTCGCGGCCAAGCTCGACGCCCCGGCGCAGGCCGGCCCGGCCTATTCCAAAGTCGATGCCGTGCGCGCGGCCGCGGCACGGGCGGGCTGTACGCTGCTGCTCAAAGGGGCTGACACCGTGATCGCCACGCCCCAGGGCGCGGCCCGGATCCATGCCGCCGTCCATTTGTTATTTAACCTTTGCAGTCAGTTTTCGACAACAAA
>JBCDDO010000396.1:0-3125 GCA_039180245.1 Pseudomonadota bacterium
AAAGACATAGAGCCGCGTGCGCCGGTGCTCGACCGTGACCACCCGGTGGAACGGTCGCAACACCCCGGGGGCGAGGCTGAGCCCGGTCTCCTCGGCCAGCTCGCGACGCATGGCGCTCTCGAGCGCTTCGCCCGGTTCCACCCCGCCGCCGGGAAAGCCCCACAGGCCGGGGGCCGCGATGGTCGGAATATCGTCACGCAGCTGCATCAGGATGCGGCCATGCTGGTCCTCGATCAATGCGGCCACGCCGGTTGCCGGCCCGGGTGTCGACCAGTCGCCAAATGGCGCGAATTCGGCGGCCAACGGGTCGGGGTAAAGCGTCACTTGCGCCGCTCCCACTCGGTCAGCCGCGGCAGGATTTCCACGAAATTACAAGGGGCGTGGCGATAGTCGAGCTGATGGAGGAGGATCTCATCCCAGGCATCGCGACAGGCGCCGGGCGAGCCGGGCAGGGCAAAGAGATAGGTGCCCCCGGCCACCCCGGCGGTGGCCCGGCTTTGCACCGCCGATGTGCCGATCTTTTGCATCGAGACGATGGTAAAGATGGTGCCGAAGGCGTCGATTTCCTTTTCATAGACATCGCGATGCGCCTCGACCGTCACATCCCGCCCGGTCAGGCCCGTGCCGCCCGTGCTCAGCACCACATCCACCTCTGGATCCGCAATCCACCCGCGGAGGCAAGTGGCGATCTGCGTCCGCTCATCGGGCAGAATGCGGCGGTCGGCAAGGAGGTGGCCCGCCGCCTGCAGCCGCTCGACCAGCGTGTCGCCGGAGCGGTCTTCGGCCAGCCCGCGGCTGTCGGAGACGGTGAGCACGGCGATGCGGACCGGCAGGAAGGCGCGCGCGGTCATGATGCGATCTCCAGCAAGGTGGGTCTGGGGCCCAGATTGATCACCTCGCAGGTGCCGATCCTGCCGTGCTGGCCCCAGCTGTCATGGATATGCCCGCATAAAAGGTAGCGCGGCTGCAGCCGTTCGGCCGCGGCACGGATCGCTGTGGACCCGACCGACGCGCCGGCCGAGGTCCGATCGGCAATGCCTTTGGGCGGCGAATGGGTGAGGAGGATGTCGGCGGACGCGCACGCGTCGAGCATCCGGGCCGCGGCATCCTCGCTCAAATCGCAAGACCATGCGCCGAACGGGGTGACCGGCACGCCATAGCCAAGGCCAAAGATGCGCAGGCCTGCAACGGTGCAGCCGGTGCCGTGCAGAATGGTGACGGTTTCGTACGCCGCCGCGGCGGTTTCCAGCTCCTCGGCGCTTTCGGCATTGCCGGGGACCAGAACAACCGGGCAGGGCAGCGGCAGGAGAAGCGCCAATGCCGCGTCGAGGCCCTGCCGCATGTTGCAAAAATCGCCCGCACCGAGCACGAGATCCACGGGTGCGTCGTCCAGCGGCGCGGTCGCATCGCGCAGCGCCTGTGCCGCGCGACGTCCGGCATGAAGGTCGGAAAAGGCGAGCAGCCGCGTCACGGGCGCTCCTCCAGCCGCGCCTGCAGCGCCAAGAGATCCGCCCAGACCAACCGCTTGTGCAGCGGGTTGCGCAGAAGCGCTGCGGGATGGAAGGTGGGCAGCGCCGGGCGGTCGAGCACGCGGTGCCACTGGCCGCGCAGCCGGGTGATGCCGGTTGCGGTGTCCAGAAGCGTTGCCGCGGCACTGCGGCCCATCAGCAGCAGGAATTCGGGGTCTGCGAGCTCGATATGGCGCAGCAGGAATGCCTTCATCATCGCGATTTCATCTGAGGCAGGGTCGCGGTTCTGCGGCGGGCGCCAGGGCAGGACATTGGTGATATAGACCGAAGCGGAAGGGTCGGGATGGTCGCGAGCCATGCCGATGGCCGCCAGCATCCGGTCGAGAAGCTGGCCCGAGCGCCCCACAAAGGGCAGGCCGCGCTGGTCTTCCTCGCGCCCCGGCGCCTCACCAATGATCATCAGCCGGGCTGCTGGCGCGCCATCGGCAAACACGCATGTGCGGGCGCCGCGTTTGAGCGCGCAGCCATCGAAGGCCGCGATGGCGTCGCGAAGGGTGCCAAGGTTGTCGCAGCCCGCCGCGATGCTGCGCGCCGAGGCGATGTCCGCCGCGGCATCGCCTGCCACATGCGTCAGTGAGGCGGCCATGGGCGGCGGCGCGGCGGCCATGGGCGGCGGCCCTGGCCGGGCCGAGGTTTGGCCGGGGGGCGGATGGACCGCGCGTTCCGATGCCGGTGCGCCCGCCATCCGGGTCGCCGCTGGGGTCTCCATCGCTGCAGATTGCGGCGACATGGCCGCCTCGAACCGGTTTTGCGCGGTTTCGGCAATCGCCTCATCAGCGCCGCAATCGACCAGAAAGGCAAGCTGGCTGAGCGCCTCGGCCATGCTCAAGGAAGCCGCATCCCCCACCGAGCCCCGATCCGCACGCGCATCCGCAGCGGCGCCTGGGGAGGTGTCTTTTTGACTCACGTCACCCATGCCGGCTCACGTGTTCCGAAACAGCCTTCAGCGAACACCCGGGCCTCGTAGGCCTGAGACGGCTCGGCCCGAGGGCGCGCCGGTGCCAGACAGCGCCGCCTTCTTTCTTGGCCAAACCAATCCTCGGCACCCGGCAGCTCCCCTCAGGGCCGCATCGACGGCCGTGCCCGGATCCGCGTCGCCCAGGACGACAGCGCCGCGCATTCCTCCGGAATAGGCTGTTTGATCGTGCGCATGAAATCGACGGCGACGATGGCCGTGATGTCGGCGATCGAAAATTCCGGGCCGGCGACATGCTCGGAAATGGCCAGCCGCCGGTTGAGCCAGTGCAGGGCATCGACGACACGCGGCCGGTTGTGCTCGGCCCAGACGACGACCTGCGGGCTTTCCAGCACCGCCATGGCCGGGTTTCCATGCCGCAGCACAAAGGCGATCGGCATTAAGAGCTGAAACTCGACCCGGCGCTGCCACATCTCGATGATCGCCGCCTCACGCGCATCGCGCCCCATCAGCGCGGGTTCGGGCACCAGCGCCTCCAGATACCGGCAGATCGCCACGGTTTCCGTCAAGACTGTGCCATCGGCCAGCTCCAAGGCTGGCACATGATGCGTGCCGGCGCGGTCGCGGTAGCCCGGCTCCTTATGCGCGCCGGTCATGATCGTGACCTCGGTGACGGGAAG
>JBCDDO010000397.1:0-3083 GCA_039180245.1 Pseudomonadota bacterium
CCGAAATCCGCGCCGCACTCGACCGCGTCACCCCCTGATCAGAGCATCGCCATGACAGACACGAGCGCCGGGACAGACACGAGTGCCGGGACCAAAACCAATGCCGGGACCAAGATGAATGCCGGGACCAAAACCAATGCCGGGCGGTTCTTTGAGGATTACCGGCTGGGCGAGACCCTGCACCATGCCACACCGCGCAGCGTCGGGCCGGGCGAACGCGCGCTCTACACCGCGCTCTATCCGACCCGCTTTGCGCTGACCTCATCGGATGAGTTTGCGCGGCAATGCGGGCTGCCCTCCGCGCCGCTCGACGAGCTGATCGCCTTTCACACCGTCTTTGGCAAAACCGTGCCGGATGTCTCGCTCAATGCCGTGGCCAATCTGGGCTATGCCGAGGGGCGGTTTCTGGCCCCGCTCCATCCCGGCGACACGCTGAGTGCGCAAAGCGAGGTGATCGGCCTCAAACAGAACTCCAACGGCCGCACCGGGGTGCTCTGGGTCCGCACCACCGGGCGCAACCAGCACGGGCATGCGGTGCTGAGCTATGTGCGCTGGGTGATGCTGCGCAAACGCGACCCCGACGCGCCGGCGCCCGACCCGGTGGTGCCCGCGCTCGCCCCGGCGGTCGCGCCGGCCGATCTGGTGATCCCCCAGGGGCTCGATTTCAGCCGCTATGACACAGCCGCCGCCGGCGCCCCGCATGTCTGGGAGGATTACGCCCCCGGCGAGCAGATCGACCATGTCGATGGTGTGACCATCGAGGAAGCCGAGCATATGATGGCAACCCGGCTCTGGCAGAACACCGCCAAGGTGCATTTCGATGCCGGGCTGCGCGAGGATGGCCGCCGGCTGATCTATGGCGGGCATGTCATCTCGCTGGCCCGGGCGCTCTCCTTCAACGGGCTTGCCAATGCCCAGCCCATCGTCGCGATCAATGCCGGCAGCCATGCCAATCCCTGCTTTGCCGGCGACACGGTGCGGGCTTGGTCGGAGGTGTTGGAGACCGCGCCCACGCCCACGCCCTCGATCGGGGCGCTGCGGCTGCGGCTGGTCGCCATCAAGGCCGGCGCCCCCTTTGCGCTGCGCGATGCGGCCGGCAAGCACCGGCCCGAGGTGCTGCTCGACCTCGACTATTGGGCGCTGATGCCGCGCCGCGGCTGAACATTGCGCAAAGACCGGGCGGGTGTGATCACAAAAACGGCCGGTTTTGGCGCGCTGTGATCGCAAAACCCGCCGCGGTGATCACGTTGGCGTCACCCTTGCCGCACTCTGCGGAATCCCACGGGCATCCGGGAAAAAACTTCTGTCGATGCAACAGCGCTTGGCTTAGCGTTGCGTCAACCTGCCCGCGGCAGAACTGGCCGCTGCGCAATGTCGCTGGATCGCAAAAGGGACCGTCATGGCAGATGTCAACCGGGGCAACCGCCCGCTTTCGCCGCATCTGACGATCTATCGCCCGCAGATCACCTCGATCTCCTCGATCCTCACAAGGATCACCGGCAATGCGCTGCTGGTCGCGGCATTGCTGATCGTCTGGTGGCTCTTGGCCGCGGCGACCGGGCCGGCCTATTTCGCCCTTGCCGATGCGGTGCTGACCAGCGTTCTGGGCGATATCGTGCTGTCGCTCTCGGTGCTGGGCTTTTGGTACCATTTCCTGGCCGGGCTGCGGCATCTTTACTGGGACAGCGGCCGCGGGCTCGACCTGGCCACGGCCGAGCTGATGGGCAAGGGCGCGATGATCGGCTCGGTCGTGCTGACCGCGCTCACCCTGATCCTGATCTGAGGGAGGCGATCATGGCTTTCATCACCGACCGCAAGCGCGCCATCGGGCTGGGCTCGGCCAAGGCCGGGACCGAGCATTTCTGGTCCATGCAGGTCTCCTCGATCGGGCTGGCGATCCTCTGCCCGATCTTCCTCTTTACCTTCGGCCCGATGCTGGGCGAGCCCTATGCCGTCGTCACCGCCTATTTCGCGCGGCCCTTCCCGGCCATCGTCGCGGCGCTGACCATCATCGTGGGCTTTATGCATTTCAAAAACGGCGTGCAGGTGCTGATTGAGGATTACGTGCATGGCCAGGCGCGCAAATTCACCCTGATCGGCATGATCTGCCTGAGCTATGCGGGCGCGGCAACCGGCCTCTTTGCCATTGCGCGGCTGGCGCTCTAACCAGAATTGCGAGACAAGAGAGAGGAACCAATGGCGTCCTACGAGTTCATCGACCACACCTATGACGTTGTCGTCGTCGGGGCCGGCGGGTCCGGTCTGCGCGCAACGCTCGGCATGGCGGAACAAGGGCTGCGCACCGCCTGCGTGTCAAAGGTCTTTCCCACCCGCTCGCACACCGTGGCCGCCCAGGGCGGCATCGCGGCCAGCCTGGGGAATATGGGCCCCGACCATTGGCAATGGCATATGTACGACACCGTCAAAGGGTCGGACTGGCTGGGCGACACCGATGCCATGGAATATCTGGCCCGCGAGGCGCCCAAGGCGGTTTATGAGCTGGAGCATTACGGCGTGCCCTTCAGCCGCCGCGACGATGGCAAGATCTATCAGCGCCCCTTTGGCGGCCACACCACCGAGTTTGGCGAAGGCCCGCCGGTGCAGCGCACCTGTGCCGCGGCCGACCGCACCGGCCATGCGATCCTGCACACGCTCTATGGTCAGAGCCTGAAGAACAATGCCGAGTTCTTCATCGAGTATTTCGCCACCGATCTGATCATGACCGAGGATGGCGCCTGCCAGGGCGTGGTGGCCTGGAAGCTCGATGATGGCACCATCCACCGCTTCAACGCCAAAACCGTGGTGCTGGCCACGGGCGGCTATGGGCGGTCTTACTTCTCGGCCACCTCGGCCCATACCTGCACCGGCGATGGCGGCGGCATGGTCGCGCGTCAGGGCCTGCCGCTGCAGGATATGGAGTTCGTGCAGTTCCACCCCACCGGCATTTACGGCGCAGGGGTGCTCATCACCGAAGGATCGCGCGGCGAAGGCGGCTATCTGACGAACTCAGAGGGCGAGCGCTTTATGGAGCGCTATGCGCCGAGCGCGAAGGATCTTGCGTCGCGTGATGTCGTCTCCCGTTC
>JBCDDO010000398.1:0-3082 GCA_039180245.1 Pseudomonadota bacterium
CGGGCTGTTCGATGAGGCCCGTTTGATCAGTTTCGGGCGGCGGCTTGAGGCGGCGCTGAAAGTTGCGGGCGAACGACCTGCGCTCGATTGAAGTCCACGCTTGGATCGCTGCGTTGGCCCGCCATTAGCCCGCCGCGCTAAGCTGAGGCCGAGGCGGGCAGACCGGCGGGCGCGCGCAAATGGCAGGCGACGCGGTGGCCTTGGGCCAGCGGTGCCAGTGTCGGGGCCTCGCTCCGGCAGATCTCGGTGGCAATCGGACAGCGCGGATGAAACGCACATCCCGATGGCGGGTTCACAGGGCTTGGTACATCGCCGGTCAGGATCGCTCGCGCGCGCCCGGTGTCGGGCCGCGGGCGCGGCACCGCCGACAGCAAGGCCTCGGTATAGGGATGCCGGGGCCCGGCAAACAGCGTGCGTTTGGGCGCGATTTCGACGATCCGCCCCAGATACATCACCGCCACTTGGTCCGAGATATGCTCGACCACCGCCAAATCATGCGAAATGAAGAGATAGGCGAGCTGTTTGCGCCGCTGCAGCTCCATCATCAGGTTGAGGACCTGCGCCTGGACCGACACATCCAACGCCGAGACCGGCTCATCGGCCACGATCACGGCCGGTTCGAGTGCGAGAGCGCGCGCAAGCCCAAGCCGCTGGCGCTGGCCGCCGGAAAGCTGATGCGGGTACCGGTCGATCTGATCGGCGCGCAGCCCGACCTGAGCGAACATTTCTTCAACCTTCGCCTGGCGATCGGCCCGCGCGACGAGGCCGTGGATCTCCAGGGGTTCCGAGACGATGCGGCCGCAAGTCATCCGCGGGTCGAGCGAGGAGAAGGGATCTTGAAAGACCATCTGCATGTCGCGCCGGCCCTGGCGCAGCACGGCGTCGCGCGCCGAGGTGATGTCGCGGCCCTTGAGCCTGATGCGGCCAGCATCGGGGGTGAGCAGCCGCATCACGGTTTTGCCCAACGTGGTCTTGCCGCAGCCGGATTCGCCCACCACGCCCAGGGTCTCGCCCCGATGCAGTTTGAAGGAGATGCCGGCCACGGCGCGCACCAGCCCGCCGCCGGCAAAAACGCCCTGGCGGATCGGGAAGCTCTTTTCCAGGTCCGTCACCTCCAGAACCACCTCGCCGGGCGGATTTTGCGCAGCGACGTCAGGCATAGCTTGCCTCGGCCACGCGCACATGCTCCCAACAGGCGGTTTCGCGTCCGCCGCCCAGATCGGTGACCGGCGGCGCCTCGGCACGACAGCGATCGGTGGCCAATGGGCAACGGGGCGCAAAGGCACATCCCACGATCGCATCGCGCATCGACGGCACTGTGCCCTGGATTTCCTGAAGATGTGGTGCCTCGGCGCTGTCCAAGGAGGAAAAGAGCCGCGGCACCGAGCCCAGAAGCCCGGCGGTATAGGGGTGGCGCGGCGCGTCGAACAGGGGCTTGACCGGCGCGCGTTCCACCACGGCACCCGCATACATCACCACCACCCGGTCGGCCATTTCGGCCACGACGCCCAGATCATGGGTGATCAACAGGATCGCGGCGCCGATTTCGGCCCGCAGATCGTCCATAAGGTTGAGAATTTGTGCCTGGATCGTGACATCGAGCGCGGTGGTCGGTTCATCCGCGATCAGGATCTTGGGGTTGCAGGCCATGGCCATCGCGATCATCACCCGCTGGCGCAGTCCGCCCGAAAGCTGGAACGGGTATTGCCGCGCCCGCCGCGCGGCTTCCGGCACGCGGACCAATTCCAGTGCCTTCACCGCTTCGGCCAGTGCCGTGCCGCGGCTCTTGCCCTGATGGATCATGATCGTCTCGGCGATTTGCCGGCCAACCGTCATCACCGGGTCAAGCGATGTCATCGGTTCCTGAAAGATCATCGAGATGGCATTGCCGCGAATGTCGCGCAGATCTGGTTCCGGAAGGGTCAGCAGATCCTGGCCCTCGAACATCGCGCTGCCGGAGGTCACCTCGGTGATGCGGGCCGGCAACAAGCCCATCAGCGCAAGCGAGGAGACCGATTTGCCCGACCCGCTTTCGCCCACGATCGCCAGGGTCTCGCCCGCGCGCAAATCATAGCTCATGCCATTGACCGCCCGCACCACGCCCTGCGCGGTGCGGAACCGAACCTGCAGATCCCGAACGCTCAGCAGCGCCGGCGCATTGGTATCGGTTTGCACAACGATCGTTCAGCCTCCGCATATTTCGCCGGATCGACGGCTTTTGGGCAGCGCACTGCCGCACCAATGCAAAAACACTAGCCTCCCTTTTGCGCGTTAACCATACTGATGCTCGTTCAACCGCCAAAACGACGCCAACGCCTAAAAAATGGGCCGCGCTGACGACAGGAGAGTCGCAATGAAACGCAGGGAATTCCTCACGACCACCACCGCTTTGGTCGGTGCAGCCGGGTTTGGATTCGGCCTTGGCCCGTCGCGACTCCATGCACAGGGCGAGCCGCAGCGCGGCGGCGTGCTGATCTGGGGGCATTCGGAGACCACGCAGAACCTCGATATGCACCAGACCGGCACCGCCTCCACCGGCCGGCTTTTGCAGAATGTGCATGATGCCATCGTGACCATCGACGAGAATTTCCAGATCGTGCCGAGCTTGGCCGAGAGCTTCGAGATGTCCGATGACGGTCTGACCTACACCTTCAATCTGCGGTCGGGGGTGAAGTTCCATGACGGCTCGGAGATGACCGCGGCCGACGTGATCTATTCCTTCAACCGCTGCCGCAACCCAGAGACCGGGGCGGTGAATTTCGAAGTCTTCAACGATGTGGCCTCGATCGAGGCGCCCGACGACATGACCGTGGTGATCACCATGAACGCGGTGAACGCCCCCTTCCTGTCGCGCCTGGCCGAGAACGGCGCTGGCGTGGTGATGCCGGAAGGATCGGGCGATGTGCAGGGCACAACACCCATCGGCTGCGGCCCGTTCCGCTTCATCCGCCGCGAATTCGGCAATGAGGTGGAGCTGGAGGCGTTCGCCGAGTATTGGGATGGCGCACCCTATCTCGACGGCGTGCTGTCGCGCGAGGTGACCGAGCCCACCGTACGGCTGACCGGCCTTCAGACCGGCGAG
>JBCDDO010000399.1:0-3075 GCA_039180245.1 Pseudomonadota bacterium
CCAGCCATCGGCGGTGCGGTAGCCGATCTGGCGGGCGGGTTCGCCGGCTGGCGGTTCGATCCGGATCACATCGGCACCGTGATCGGCCATCATCATGGTCAGATGCGGCCCTGGCAGGAACATCGAAAGGTCGAGCACCCGAATGCCGTCGAGTTTCATGTCCGCCCCCAATTTGGTCTGCCCGACCAGTCAATCGGGCCAGCGTCGCCGCGCCTCACAAAAAAACCTGACCGGCCAGTGCTGGCGCGATTGACTGGTCGGGCAGACCAATTTGGGGGCGGACATGAAACTCGACGGCATTCGGGTGCTCGACCTTTCGATGTTTCTGCCAGGGCCGCATCTGACCATGATGATGGCCGATCACGGTGCCGATGTGATCCGGATCGAACCGCCTGCCGGCGAACCCGCCCGCCAGATCGGCTACCGCACCGCCGATGGCTGGACGACCTGGTTTCGCAACACCCATCGCGGCAAGCGCTCGGTGGTGCTGGATCTGAAGACCGAGGCCGGCAAGGCCGCGCTCTTCACATTGGCCAAAACCGCGGATGTGTTCTTGGAGGCGTTCCGCCCTGGCGTGGTCGACCGATTGGGCGTGGGTCCGGCGGCCATGCGGGCGGTCAACCCGCGCCTCGTCTATTGCTCGATTGCGGCGTTTGGGCAGGCGGGACCCGAAGTTGCGCGGCCGGCCCATGACATCGCCATTCAGGCTTTGTCGGGCACAGCGTCACTGACATTGGGGGCCGACGGCCAGCCGACCAACCCAGGTGTGCCGGCGGCGGATCTGGCCGGGTCGTTGATGGCGCTGTCGGCGATCCTGATGGCGCTGCTGCGCCGCCAGACCACCGGCCAGGGCGATGTGATCGACATCTCAATGCAGGATGCGCTGATGTCCTGGCTGCCCAATGTGATCGGCCCTGTCTTTGCTCAGGACCGCGCACCGGTGGTGGCCGAAGAGCGCAGCTTTGGCGGCTATGCGTTCTTTCGCCCCTATGCCACCAAGGATGGGCGGCACATCGTGCTGGGCGGGGTGGAGCATAAATTCGTGCGCACGCTGCTCATCGATCTGGACAGGGCAGATCTGATCCCGGCTGCCGAAGGCCCGCCCGGCCCGGGGCAAGCGCCGGTCAAGGCGTTTCTGGCCGAGGTTTTTGCCGGCAAAACCCGCGATGAGTGGGAAGCCTGGTTCGCCGGACGCGATGTCTGTTTTGCGCCCGTGCTCGACCTGCATGAAGCCATCCACCGCCCGCATGTCGCGGCGCGCGGCATGCTGCATCGCGACGCAGAGGGCAATTTGCATATCGGCATGCCGATCCGCTTTGCCGAGGAGCCGGGACGGCTGGAGACGGCCCTGCCGGGGCTTGGCGCGGACACCGAAGCCGTGCTGCGCGAGGCGGGCTGCGATGCGGCGCTGATCGCCGCTGTTCTGGACCGGCAGGTCGGCTGAGGCCTGGTCAGGGGGCGCTGCCCCCCGTCGCGCCGCTATCGCGGCCGCGACGCCCCCCGGAGTATTTGCACCAAGAAGAAGTCACATATGGAGCGCGTCCTGCAGCGCCGCAGCCCAGCCGATCAACTTGCGATCCGAGAAGGCCGGGCCAATGAGCTGGACCGCGCCTGGCAGTCCGCCATCCGGGTCCGGCACCGGGATCGACAGGGCAGGGAGCCCGGCAAAATTGGCCAATGCGGTCAGATCGGCCTGGTTCGCGGGCACGGGATCGCCATGCGGAAAGGCGCCTTGCGGGGCTGTCGGCAGCACCAGCGCGTCGCGCCCTTTAAGGCCGCGTTGGGCGGCGGCGGCCGCGGCGCGGATCTGCGCGAGCGCTGCCACGAGCTTGGCGGATGGGGCATCGCGGCCATAGCGCAGCGCCGCGGCAAAACCGGGCGACAGGGCACCCGGCAGCGCGAGCAGGTCGGCCAGGGCGACCGCGCCTTCGGCTTCGGCCAGCAACAGCCCCGCGCGGCGGGCCGGGCCGGGATCCCAGCCGGTCAGGTCGGCTTCCACGATCGTTGCCCCAAGCGACCGGGCCGCGCTGCACCAGCGGGCCAGTCCCGCATCGGCAGGGTCGAAGCCCCCCGGCAGATGCGGCAGGCCGAACTGCACACCGGCCAGGGGCTGTGCCACCGAACCCGGCTGCGGATCGGTCAGTGCAGACCCATTGCTTTCGGGATCCAGCGCGTCGCGCCCGGCCAGCACCTGCAATGCATCATCGAGCGCCCGCGCATCCGGGCCGAGCAGGCCCACATGGTCGAGGCTCGGGCTCAGATAGGCCAGGCCCGACCGCCCGATCACGCCGCGGCTGGGCTTTAGCCCGACAACCCCGCAATAAGCGGCCGGGATGCGGACCGATCCCATCGTGTCGGTGCCCAGCGCAAGATCCGCCAGGCCCGCGGCAATGGCGGCGGCCGATCCCCCCGAAGATCCGCCCGGCGTGCGGCCCGGATCGCGTGGGTTCAGACAGCGCCCGAAAACCGGGTTGTCGCAGACCGCGCCAAGCGCCCCTTCATCCATGTTGACCGTGCCCAGGATGATCGCGCCGGCCTCGCGCAGCCGGGCCACGGCCCCCGCATCGCGGGTCGCGAGACGGTGCTGCCAGCCCGCGGTTCCAGCCGACCAGGGCAGGCCCTGCACGGCAAGATTGGCCTTCACGGCGATGATTTTGCCATCCAGCGGTCCGATCGGCGCGCGCGCGTCGCTGGCCCGGGCGCTGGCCCGCGCGCCTTCGGCGTCGTGATCGAGAAAGATGCGGCTTTGCGCGTTCTCAGCCGCGATCCGCGCTAGAACCTCGATCAGCCGGGTTTCGGTTGCGCCCGGCGCCTCAGCGCTCATCGATCAGACGAATTGGCTTCTGGCGGCTTTCGATCTGGGTCAGCGCGGCCGTGCCGCCGGGGGGCACGATCTCGACCTCGATCTGTACGCCAAGCCGGGTCTTCAGCGTCTCGGCCATCGCAGCCCGAAGATCTCCATCCTGCGCGGCGGCCTCGACGATCACGCGCATCTCCTCACGACCGTCCTGACGTGCCACCCGGCAGAAGAATTCGCCCGTCAGCCCATCGAATGCGGCGCTCAGCACCGCGCCG
>JBCDDO010000400.1:0-3071 GCA_039180245.1 Pseudomonadota bacterium
CCACCATTGCCTACCAGCTTGACGGTCAGACCACATACGCCCTGGAGGGGGCGATTTTTGTGGCCGGCGCGGTTGTGCAATGGCTGCGCGACGGGCTGGGCGTCGTTGCGGCGGCAAACGAGACGCAGGCCCTGGCCGAGGCCGCGGACCCTGGCCAGGATGTCACCCTGGTGCCCGCCTTCGTTGGCTTGGGCGCGCCCTACTGGAATGCCGAATGCCGCGGCGCGGTCTTTGGGCTGACGCGCAATTCAGGTCCGGCCGAACTTGCCCGGGCCGCCCTTGAAAGCGTTGGCTTTCAGACCCGCGATCTGCTGGAGGCAATGCGCGCGGACGCGCCCCGGGCCGACGCGTCGCGCTCGGATGCGGTGTTGCGCGTCGATGGGGGCATGACGGTGTCGGATTACAGTATGCAGTTTCTTGCCGACATCATCGGCGCCCCTGTCGACCGCCCGGAGGTGTTGGAGACGACCGCAATCGGCGCGGCCTGGCTCGCGGGCATGACGGCCGGGATCTATCCGGGACAGGCGGAGTTTGCGGCGGGCTGGGCGGCCGAACGCCGCTTCGAGCCCAAGATGCCAGATGAGGACCGGACCGCGTGCTATGCGCGCTGGCAAAAGGCGGTCGCAGCCACCCTCTCGGTGGTCTAGGCCTGCGCCAGCCGGGCGCGGACCTTGGCGGCGATCAGCGTCGAGACCCGCTCATTTGCCTCCTGGGTCACCCCGGCGATATGCGGGGTCAGGATCAGATTGGGCACATCGGCAAAGGCCGCCCCGGCCGCGGCGCTGACCGGTTCATCTGCGAACGTATCGAGCGCAGCGCCGGCCAGCCGCCCCGCGCGCAAGGCCGCGATCAAAGCCGCTTCATCGACCACGCCGCCGCGGGCGGCATTGATCAGCACCGCCCCGGGTTTCATCGCCGCAAGCGCCTGAGCGTCGATGATGTTGCGCGTGGCCTCGGTCAGTGGCACCTGAAGCGAGAGCGCATCCGCCTCGGCAAAAAGCCGGTCGAGCGCCAACGGCGTCACGTCCGCCTTAGCCCAGACCGGGTCATCCGCCGGCACGAAGGGATCATGCGCGATCACCCGCATGCCAAACGCGCGCGCGAGCTCGGCCGTCACCCGGGCAATTGCGCCAAAGCCCAGCAGGCCCAGCGTCTTGGCCGCCGCCTCGCGCCCGATCAGCGCATTGCGGGGCCAGGAACCGGCGATGACATCGGCATTGGCGGCATAGGCGCCGCGCAGCAGCATCGCGGCGGTGGTGACGACATATTCGGCCACCGACCGGGCATTGGCGCCAAGGGCCGGATAGACCTCGACCCCCTGCGCGGCGCAGGCGGCCATGTCGATATTGTCAAGCCCGACGCCCAGCCGTCCGACGCAGACAAGATCGGGGGCCGCCGCCAGCATCGGCGCGGTGACCTGGGTGCGGTTGCGCACGATCAGCGCGCGCTTGCCGGCGAGCCGGGCCGGGATGGCGGCCTGGTCCTCGACCAGTTCGGGCGCATACTCGACCCCCAAATCGGCAAGGCTCTCAACGGCCGGGGCATCCATAATCTCGGTGATCAGGATCATACCGGCGCCGCCCCTGCCGTTAGGTCGACTGGCAGGCCGAGCCGGGCACTTTCCTCGGCCGCCGCACCCACACGTACGGCCCAAGCGCCATCGGCCAGGGTCACCTCAGGCCGACCGCCGCTGTGCAGCATCTCCAAAAACCGCTGATGCTGGTAAAAGGTCGCGCCGTGATGGTCGCCGGCGCGCAAGATGGTCGCATCGGTCTCCACGATCTCGACGGTTTCGCGCCGGGTCGCCCGATCGGCAAGGGCAAGTTCGGCATGCCGTTCCGCCCCGTCATGCGAGAACCGGGAAGGCCCCGGCACCCGGGCTTCGATCCGGGCCGCGGCACCGGTGACCGCGATCACCTCCTGCCAGTGGCTGCCTTCGGCGAACATACAGAGATCGAGCATCGCGCGCGCCCCGCCGGCGAAATCGACCACCACAAAGCCATTGTCGAGAATGTCGGGCACGCGGCCCTCATAGCGCTCATCGCGGTGGTTCACATCGGCGGCGGCTGAGGCGTAGACCCTGACGGGATCGGCCTGCAAAAGCAGCCGCATGAGGTCCCAAAAATGGCAGCATTTTTCGACCATCGTGCCGCCGGTGCGCGCGTTGAAGCGGTTCCAGTCGCCGACTTTCTCCAGGAAAGGGAAGCGGTGTTCGCGGATGGCGACCATGCGCGGCGGGCCGGCCCGCCCGGCATGCACCGCCTCGACCAGCCGGGCGACCGGCGGCATGAAGCGATACTCCATTGCCACCCAGACCGGCGGCCCGGCTACGGCGCGCCGCTCAAGATCGCGCGCATCCGATGCGGTCGCGGCGAGCGGTTTCTCGCACAGGATCGGGCGGCCATAGGCCAGCGCGTCGCACATCAGCGCATGGTGAAGATCGTTCGGTGCGGCGACAATCAGCGCGTCCAAATCCTCGGCGCTAAGCATTGCGCGATGGTCGGGATAGGCCTGCGCCCCGGCAAGCTCGGCCGCACGGCCCAGCATGCATTGGTCGGGATCGGCGATCGCGGCAACCTCCGCCCCGTCCAGAAGGGCGATGTTGCGGATATGCTCCTGGCCCATCATGCCGGCCCCGATCAGCCCATAGCGCCTCATGGCGTCAGCTCCTGCACCGGCAGGCCCATTGCCCCGGCCAGCTCACGCAGCGCCGGGCGGTGTTCGCCGTAAGCCAGCGCCATGTGATGCTCAAGCCCCGCCTCGATCAGCCGCGGCATCACCAAGCTGACCGGTGCATCGAAGCGGATGACGCCGGAGGTGCCGGTGAAGGCCATGGGCCGGTCGAGCATCTCGCCCGCAGCCAGCACCATCTTTGGCACGCCTTGGGCCTGGCTGATGCGCGCCAGCGTCACCCGCCCGGGTTTGAGCGGAAATTCAAGCAAAAGCGGCATGCGGCGATTGGTGTGGATGGTGGCGGCGGCCGGGGCCCCGGCCATGCTGGGCGGGGCCTGTCCGCAATGCCACAGAACGCCGGTATTGTCGGCCGTATCCATATCGACACGATCGGTCAA
>JBCDDO010000401.1:0-3058 GCA_039180245.1 Pseudomonadota bacterium
ACTGCCGGCCGCCATCCCCTGCCAGATCCGTGCAATGCCGCCTGTCATCCTGCCTCCGTCATCCTGTCTCCGTCATCCTGCCTCCGTCATCCTGCCTCCGTCATCCCGCCTCCGTCATCCTGCCTCCGTCATCCTGCCTCCGTCATCCTGCCTCCATCTCCTACCTCCGTCTCTGCCTCTTGCGCCGGCATCGGCGGCTGCTAGGATATGTCCGGACAAATTTTTCGCAACAGCCAGCTGCCACAGGACACTCGGCCATGGGCACCAGCCTCACGCAGCGTCTTGCCCGCCATCTGGACCGGCCCGTGTCGCCGGCCGATGAGGCGCGCGCGGCCCTGCATCTGCTCGACTGGGCTGGCTGTGCGGCAGCGGGCCGGGTTGCACCGGCCGGCATGGCCCTTGCCGAAATTGCAACTGCCATCGGCAGCGGCCCCGCCACGGGCATCGACGCCCCCGGCCTGTCGCCCGCCGCGGCAGCATTTCTCAATGGCGGGCTGGGCAATGTGCTGGAGATGGACGACATTCACCGCAGCTCGATCCTGCATCCCGGCCCGGTGGTCATTCCCGCCGCGCTTGCCGCTGCCGAGGCCTGTGGCGTCGATGGACGTGCGCTCCTGCGCGCTCTGGTGCGCGGCTATGATGCTGTCATCCGGATCGGCGCAGCGGTCGGCCCAGAGCATTACGCGCTGTGGCACAACACCGCGACATGCGGGCCCTTCGGCGCGGCTGCAGCGGCAGCGGCGGTGATGGGCTTGCCTTTCGATCAAATGGTTTGGGCGCTGGGCAATGCCGGCACGCAAGCCTCCGGCCCCTGGCAATGCCGGCATGAAGCGGTGATGACCAAGCAGCTTCACACCGCCCGTGCCGCCCAGTCCGGCCTGCTGGCCGCCATGCTGGCCGCCAAGCACTTCTCCGGCCCCGCCTTTATTCTGGAGGGCCCGCAAGGCTTCTTTGAGACCATGGCCCCCAATGGCACCCCCGAGGCGGTGATGGCCGATGCCGATGCGGGGCAAGCCGGCTGGACAATCTGGGACACGAGCTTCAAACCATGGCCCGCCTGCCGGCACGCGCACCCGACCATCGACGCCGCCCTGGCCTTGCGCGCGCGCGGCATCGACGGCGCGGCGATCACGCAGATCGAGATCGAAAGCTATGCCGATGCCATCAGGTTTTGCGACCGGGCCGAGCCGCAGGATGAGATGCAGGCGAAGTTCTCGCTGCAGCACGCGGCCGCAATTGCCCTGGCCGAGGGCCCGCCGGGGCTCGACGCCTTCGGGCCCGATGCGATGGCGCGAAGCGCAAGACTGCGCGCGCGCTGCCGGGTGGCAGAAGACGCCCGCTGGACCGCGGCTTTCCCTGCCCGCTATGGCGCGGCCATTACCGTCACCCTGACGGACGGCGCCCAGCATCGCGCTGAAATGCCCGATGCGCTGGGCGATCCGGAAAATCCGGTTCCACCGCAGGCAATCGCGGAGAAAGCCCGGGCCCTGTGCCTGTCCGCGGGCTGGTCCGATGCCGATGCCGCACGGCTGATCGGCGCCGCACTTGCTTTGCCGGAGGGCGGCCCGCTTTCGGCCTTCACCGCGGCGCTCTCTCCGGATCGTGCAGCATCGGAGGCCGCAGAATGAGCCACCCGCCCCACTTGCCGTCGACCGGCCCGGACTATTTCGACGCCATGGATCTCGACGGGCTGCGGCGCGACATCCCGATCGGTGCCGAGTTCGACCGGATCTTTCGGGGCATGAGCCGGGACGCCCTGCGCGCCCGGCAGGAAGTGCTTTTCGCCCGCAGCCTGGTGCGGGCCTGGAAGACGCCCTTCTATCGCAGGCTCTGGGGCGCGGCCGGGATCGAACCGGGCGATATCGGCGGGCTCGACGATCTGGCGAAGCTGCCCACCTACTCGAAATCCGACCTCATGGCCTCGGTCGAGGCGCATCCGCCGATCGGCGATTTTCACGGCCAGGACGGGTATCCGCCGGGCATGGCGCCGCCCTTGATCCTGCAGACCACCTCGGGCACCACCGGCAAACCGCAACCGTTGATCTATGGCCCCAAAAGCCGCGAGGCGCAAAACCGCCTGCTGGCGCGGCTTTATCTGTTGCAGGGCATGCGGCGCGCGGATGTGGTGCATTCGGTCTATGGCTTCGGCATGGTCAATGGCGGGCATTATGTGCGCGAGACCATCACCCATTGGATTGGCGCGCGGCTGCTGACTGCCGGCACCGGCGCCGAAACCCGCTCAGCCCAACAGGTTGAGCTGATGGCCGGCTTCGGTGCAACGGTCATCGTGGGCTTTGGCGATTACATCAAACGTCTCTCCGAAGTTGCCAGGGAGGCCGGGCTGACCCCGGGTGAGGACATCCGCATTCGGATGATCTCCGGCCATATGGGCGCGGAAACGCCGCAAACCATGTCATCGGCCTGGGGTGGTGCCGAGATCTATGACTGGTACGGCGTGGGCGATACCGGGGCGATTGCCGGCATGGGCCCGGACCGCGACGGCATGCATGTGATGGAGGATGCCCAACTCGTGGAGCTTCTCGATGTCGAGACCGGCGCGCCGGTGCCTGAGGGCGAGATGGGCGACATGGTCTGCACCTGCCTATACAAGGACGATCTCTTTCCCATCATCCGCTTCAACACCCATGATGTCTCGCGCATGATGCCCGGGGCAAACCCGCTCGATCTGCCCTTTCGGCGCATGGCCGGCTTCCTGGGCCGGTCCGACAACATGGTCAAGCTGCGCGGGATCAACATCTATCCGCAGGGCATCGGCGCGCTTCTGAGCGCGGCCTTCAACGGGCTGACGGGCGAATTCTTCTGCCGAGTGGCACGTAAGGACGGTCGTGAGGAGATGCGCGTGATCGTCGAGGCCGCCGCGCAGGATGGAGATCTTCGGGCTGCGATGGCCGAGACGCTGAAGACCCGGCTTGGCGTACAGATCGAGGTCGAGTTCGTGCCCCCCGGCGGCACGGCCGCGCTGAACCAGATAGAAAGCCGCAAGATGCCAATTCTTCTGATCGATGAGCTATGAGGCTCCTGGCGCATCCTTAGCCCG
>JBCDDO010000402.1:0-3054 GCA_039180245.1 Pseudomonadota bacterium
GCAGGGCGACGCGGTCGATCAGCACGCGGGTCTTTCCCGATCCGGCATTGGCCATCACCCAGGCCGAGTGCCGCGGGTCCGCCGCCCGGATCTGGGCCAGGCTCGCCTCATCATGCTGGGGCATGCCCCCGCGCTTGAGATCGCCGCTCATGAGCGGCTCTCCGCCCGTGTCGGCGCCGAGGTGCTGTTCGACGCAGAGCCGGGTCGGCCCGCGTCAGTCTGGGCCGCATCACTCCGGCCAGCACCAGTTTGGGCCGCACCAGTCTGGGCCGCACCAGAATGGGCGGCGTCGCTCTGGGTTGCGCCAGTTTGGGCCGGGGCCGCCTTGGCCGGGTCTGCCCTGGCTAAATCCGTCTGATCCCTATCCGTCTGATCCCTATCCATTTGGGCGACATCCATCTGGGCGAGATCCATCTGGGCGAGATCCGTCCCAGCACCGCCGATCCGCTCGCTGCCTTGCGCGGCCGATGCCCCGGCGGCCGGCATCGCGGTGTCGCCCTCCCATTCGCCCAGACGCGAGAGATGGTCGTAAGGGCCCTCATAGGTCAGAAATGCCGGCATCAGCCGGGCGCGATAGGGCGTCTCGCCCCGATCATAGGCCGACAGAAGTTCCACCAGCCGGGCGGCGTCGACGCGGGTGTCGAACCGCTCGCCCGGGCCCGAGGCGGACGGCGCCAGCATCACATGCGCCTTGCCACCCTCGCCCGCGCCATTGACCCCCAGCCAGACCAGGCGCGCGACCTCGGCCGCGCCGATGGCGGGAAAGCCCCCGGCCTCGGCAATCAGCGCGGTGAGCGGAAGCTGGCGCTGATAGGCGCTGATCTGGGCCGGGGTCGGGGGCTGCCCGGTCTTGTAGTCGATCAGCGCCAGCCGCCCGTCGCGCAGCCGGTCGATGCGGTCGGCCCGGGCGGTGAGCGTGAAGGAGCCGCCCGGCAGGTCGAGCGCAAGCGCGCCCTTTTGCTCGAGTGCCGCCACCGCGCCCTCGGCCCGACGCGCCACCTCGCCACTGGCAAACCAGGCCGCGGCCCGCGCGATCCGACCGCGCCACAACCGCCGCTCGGCCGGCCAGGGGATCATCCGGTCGATCTCCTCACCGGCCAGCGCGGTCAGGCGCGCGGCGGCATCGGCGGGCAGCGGGTCGGGCAGGCCTTCAATGTAGCGCTGCAAGACCCGGTGCAGCACCGTGCCGCGCAGGCGCGCATCGGGCGGGCGGTCGGGCGGATCGAGCGGCGTGAGCTTCAGGACATATTCGGCGTAGAGCGCATAGGGATCGCGGATCAGCACTTCGATGCGGGTCACCGGCAGGCTGCGCGGGCGCGCCCAAAGCGGTGGCGTCGGCTCCGGCCGGCGGGCCCGCGGCATTGCTGCCTGCGGCCGGTCGAGCCCGCGGGCCTGCGCCAGATACGCAGCGCCGCGCTGGCGCATGCCCTGCAATGCCGCCTCTCCGGGCGGTCCGCAGCCTTCCATGAGCTTGGTCAGCCGCACCAGCCAGCGGGCCGGCAGAACCGGCGCCCCATCGCGCCGCTTGGGCCGGGTCAGCATCACCTCGGGCGCGCCGAGCGCGGTTTGAAAATCATGCGCGGCAAGACCGATGCGGCGCTCGGGTGCGGCCAGGCCAAGCTGCGCCCGCATCGGGCGCGACAGCCACGGATCGGCGCCCGGAAGTGCCGGCCAGACCCCTTCGGCCAGACCGCCCAGGATCACCAGATCGGCTGTCTCCAACCGCGCCTCGCGATTGCCCAGAATGCGCACGCGACGCTCGACAGGTCGGGCCGGATCGGCCGGCGGCACATTTTGGGCGGCCAGTTCCTCGTCGAGAAGCCGTGCGAAATCGCGGGCCGTCACCGGGCCGCCGCAGCCCTTGGCCGCTGCCAGCGCATCCAGAAGCTGGTCCGCGGCGCGCCCATCCTCGCGCAGCCACAGCCGAAGGGCTTGTGTGGGGGTCGGCGGCGGCGCGTCCTCCGTGCGCCCGTCCGAGGGGTTGGCGGCGCGGTCAGCGGCGCCGTCAGCGGTGTTGGCCAATGGGCGTTCGACAAGATCCGCGGCGGGGCTGTCATGGGCGCTGTAAGGGGCGCGGCCAGGGGTGCTGTCAGGGGCACTGCCACCGGACGGGTGCACGCCCAGGGCCGGGTTGGTCGCTGCAAAAGCGCTCCCTGCGGCAAGCGCCTCGCTTGTGTCGCGCAGCGCCTGCGCCCAGCCGGCCATCTCGGTGCCAGCCCGGCCGAGGCCGGCGCCCGACCCCGCAATTGGATCAGGCCCGGCGGGGCTCGGGCCAAGATCGAGGCTCAGAAGCGGCGCCAGCGCCTCGGCCAGCCACATCGCCCAGCGCAAACGATCGGGGTTCGGGGCGGCCGGCGCACCGACGCGCGGACGGCCGGCCGCGCCGGCCAAACGTCCCGAGGCCAGATCGACCAGATCCGCCCGGCTGATCTGGGGCTGGGGATGGGCGCGCAGGGCCGCCTCCAACCGGCTTGTGTAGAGCAGATGATCTCGCCGCACCGCCCCTTGCCCGCCGGCCAGCGGATGCTTGAGCAGGGCTAGAAGCGGCACCGGGCGCAGCCCACCGGCCAGCGCCGCCACCCGGCGCAGAAAAATGCCCGGCGGGGTGACCGCCAGCGGGCGCCCGGCACTGTCATCGGGCAGGATGTCCCAGCGGCCCAGCGCCAGGGTGACCTGACGCGCAAGCTGACGGTCGGGCGTCACCAGAATCGCCCGTTTGCCGGGGGTTGCCAGCGTCTCGCGCAGCGCAAGCGCAATCGCCACAGCCTCCTCGCGCTCCGAGGCGGCCTCAACCAGCGTCATCGCCGCCGCCGCATCGGCCAGGCGCGGCGCCAGCGTGGGCACCGCCGCGCGCCAGTCATCGGTCACCGGCGCGGGCTGCAGCGCAAGGCTGACCAGCCGCGCGCGGTCGATTGGGGCCGAGGCGGCGGCGGTCTCTGCAGGCCCGCCAGGCCCGCCAGGCCCGACACCTATACAGCTTTGTGACCGCCCTAGTTAACGCACGTGAGGAGGGGCCAGAGGTCCATAGAATGACATTTTGGAGATCGGAAGAGC
>JBCDDO010000403.1:0-3049 GCA_039180245.1 Pseudomonadota bacterium
AGTTGGGCCGCGCACTGGGCCGCGCACTGGGCCGAGCACTGGGCCGAGCACTGGGCCGAGCACTGGGCCGAGCACTGGGCCGAGCACTGGGCCGAGCACTGGGCCGAGCACTGGACTGGGATCGGCGCGACTTGGCGCCGCCACGCATGGGGCCCACGCAAAGCTCTCACCACATCGACGCCCCGCTGCCGCGGTGCGACGCCTTCTGGCATTCCGGCTGCGCCTTCATGCGGGCGGGCGCTGATGGCAGGCCTGGGTGCGTCGGTGCCAGCATTGAACCTGTGGTGAGCGCCGATCTTTTGAGCCTGAACGACCGCCCCGGCGTTCATGCGCCGAGCTGGTATGCCGATGCCACCCCACCCTTTGCCGAGCTGCCGCCGCTTGCCGGGGCCGGGAGGGCGGATGTGTGCATTGTCGGCGCGGGCTATGCCGGGCTCTCGGCCGCGCTGCATCTGGCCGAGCGCGGCTATGCCGTGCGGGTGGTGGAGGCGAACCGGGTCGGCTGGGGCGCATCGGGGCGCAATGGCGGCCAAGTCGCCAGCGGACAACGGGTCGATCAGGACGCGCTGGAGGCGATGGCCGGACCCGATCTGGCCCGCGCGGCGTTCACGATTGGAACCGCGGCGGCGGCCCTGGTGCGCGAGCTGGTCGACCGGCACGCGATCGACTGCGCCTACAAGCCGGGCGTGGCGGAGCTCAACCATCGCCGCCGCTTCGATCGGTCGGCACGCGCCTATGCCGAACGCCTGCGCCGCGAGTATGACTATCATTCGGTGCGCTATCTCGACCCCGGCGAGGTGCAGGATGTGTTGGGCTCCACGGCCTATTCCGGCGGCCTTTTGGACCTGGCCTCGGGGCACCTGCAGCCCCTGGCCTATGCGCAGGGGCTGGCCCAGGCAGCCCTCGACGCAGGCGCCACAATCCACGAGCAGAGCCGGGTGCGCGGCCTTGAGCCGGGCAGCCCGAACCGGGTTCTGACCGACACGGGCGAAATCACGGGCGAAATCACGGCCGACCATGTGATCCTGGCCTGCAACGGCTATATCGGCGATCTCGATGGGGCGACGGCGGCGCGTGTGCTGCCGATCAACTCCTACGTTGTGGCCACCGAGCCCCTGCCCGAGCATGTTGCCCAAGCCTGCATTCCGGGCGACATCGCCATCTGCGACACGCGGTTCGTGGTGCGCTATTTCCGGCTGTCGGAGGACCGCCGGATGCTGTTTGGCGGACGCGAAAGCTATGGCTACCGGTTTCCCAGCGACATCCGCAGCAGCGGCCGGCGCCGGATGCTGGAGATCTTTCCCTATCTGGAACCCTATGAGATCACCCATGGCTGGGGCGGCACGCTGGGCATCACCCGCTCGCGCCTGCCCAATTTTCTGCGCGTCGCCCCTGGCGTGCTGTCGATCGGCGGATTCTCGGGCTCGGGGGTGGCGATGGCCACCATGGCCGGCGCGATTGCGGCCGAAACGGTCGCGGGACAGGCCGAGCGCTGGGATGTCATGGCCGCGCTGCCCAGCCCGCCCTTTCCAGGCGGCACCCGCTATCGGCATGCGCTGATGATGCTGGGGATGATCTGGTACAGCCTGCGCGACCGGCTTTAGCGGCGGCGCAAGACCGGTGGCGGGCATAAGACCGCTGTCGGATCTCAGAACGGCGCCGGACAGTCAAACGCCATCGCCCGGCCATGAGCCGGATGGGCAAAGCCCAGCCGCTCGGCATGCAGCATCAGCCGCGGCGCGGGGTCGGTGGGATGGTAGAGCGGATCACCCAGGATCGGATGGCCCAGGGCCAGCATATGCACGCGCAGCTGATGCGACCGGCCGGTGATCGGGGTCAAGGCCATGCGGCTGGCCGCTCCTTCCATGCCGATGACCTTCCATTCGGTGATCGCCCGGCGGCCGGTCTCATGGCAGATTTTCTGGCGCGGCTTGTTGTCGGGGTCATAGGCCAGCGGCAGGTCGACCACGCCATCGGGCTGGGACGGCCGGCCCGAAACCAGCGCAATGTAGCGTTTTTGGGTGCGCCGCTCCTGAAACTGGATCGACAGGTCGCGATGCGCGGCCACGGTCAGCCCCATGACCAGCAGGCCCGACGTGTCGCGGTCGAGCCGGTGCACGATGCGGGCGCCGGGAAACTGCGCTTCGGCCCGGCTGGCCAGACAATCGGCCAAATGCCCGCCCCGCCCCGGCACGGAGAGCAGACCCGTCGGTTTGACCAGCACCAGAACATGCCGGTCGGCATATATGACTTCGAGCGGCGTGTCCGGCGGGGCGTAGACCTCCGCCAATGCCGATGCCGCTTCGGGTGCCGCCGGATCGGATGACGCAGCGCGGGACGGGTCAGAAGGGGGCGATGGCGGTCGGGGCATCCCCCGTTTTTACGCCCCAGCGGCCGGCACGACAACCGACGGGCCTGTGCGGAGATCCGGAGCTTAAGAGGGGAGTGGATCGAACGCGCCAGGCGATGGCGCCGACGTGGCCCCAGTCAGGGCTCAGTCAGGGCTCAGTCAGGGCTCAGTCAGGGCTCAGTCAGGGCTCAGTCAGGCTTCATCCGACACGCCATTGACAAGCCGGCCGATGCCCTCGGCCTCCACCGCGATCTCATCGCCGGGCGCGAGCCAAATCGGCGGGTCGAACCGCGCCCCCGCCCCGGTGGGCGTGCCGGTGACAATGATGTCGCCGGGCTTCAGCGTGGTGAAGCTGCTGATATAGGCAATGAGACGGGGGATCGGAAAGATCATCCGGCTCGTCCGATCCTCCTGCCGGAGCGCGCCATTGACATGGGTCGTCAGGCGCACATCGGCGATCTGGGTCGGATCCTCAAACGGCACCAGCCAGGGCCCCATCGCGCCGGAGCGGTCGAAATTCTTGCCCTGGGTGACATTGAACTTGGCATGCCGCACCCAATCGCGCAGCGTGCCCTCATTGACCAAAGTCAGCGCGGCGATATGCGTCAGCGCATCGTCCGCAGCGATATGGCGGCCGGCCGTTCCGATCACCACGGCAATCTCGCCCTCGTAATCGAGCTGGTGCGAGGCCTGCGGTCG
>JBCDDO010000404.1:0-3030 GCA_039180245.1 Pseudomonadota bacterium
CAACCGGTGATGGACCAGGTCACCGCCTATCAGCTCACCGATATGATGCAGGGGGTGATCGACCGCGGCACGGCCACCATTCTGCGCGATCTCGATCTCAACATCGCCGGCAAGACCGGCACCACCAACGACTCGCGCGATGTCTGGTTCATCGCCTTCACGCCCGATCTGGTGGTGGGCTGCTTCATGGGCTATGACACCCCGCGTCCGATGGGGCGGGGGGCCACGGGCGGCCAGCTTTGCGCGCCGGTGGTCAAGGCGGTGCTGGCCGAGATCACCAAGGACCGGCCGAAAAGCGAATTTCCCCGGCCGTCCGCGACCATCACCGTCAAGATCGACCGCGAGACCGGCGAGCGGCTGCCCGATGATGCCGAGGGCGAGACCGTGATCACCGAGACCTTCCGCCGGGGCGAGGAGCCGAGCCTTTATGCCGAGGTTCGGGTGCTGGGCGCGGCCGATGACAGCTTTACCTTCGGCGGCGATCTGCCCTTCGACACCGCCGATGGCGAGGTTCCGGAATTCACCACCGACGATGCGGGCCAGCTCAAACCCGTGGCCCCGGCGCCGCAGCCGCCGCCCAGCTCGCAGCTCGATCTGGGGTCGGGCGGGCTTTACTGATCGCCGCGGTGCGTGCACTTGGGACCGCCCCTGGCTGGCGCTCCTGGGGTTTGCCCCTGGGATCGCTCGTGTAGTGTCGCAGGCGCGCGCCCTTGGGATCGCTCGTGTAGTGTCGCAGGCGCGCGCCCTTGGGATCGCGGCACAGGCTGCGCGCCGCGCTGTCTCCATGGGTCTGCGACATGCTCTGCCGCGCCGTCTCTTGCCGTTCCTGGCGCGCAGGGCTATCTCCGAAAGCCTGTGAGGGCTGAACCGGGACCAGAAGGCGGGCATGCGCGCGGAACTGCAGACAGTGGCGGAGGATATCGGCAAGTCGCTTGACCTGCTCAAGCAGCGCTTGCAGTGGGAGAGTGCCGCCTTCCGGCTCGAAGAGCTCGACGCGATGGTCGAGGATCCGACGCTGTGGGACGATCCGGCCCGGGCCCAGAAGATCATGCGCGACCGCCAGCAGCTTTCCGATGCGATGGAGGCCTGCCGCTCGATCGAAACGCGGCTCACCGACACGGTCGATCTGATCGAGCTGGGCGAGGCCGAAGAGGATGCCGAGGTCGTGGCCGAGGCGGCTGAGGCCCTGCATGCGCTGCGCGAGCTTGCCGCCAAGAAGGAAATCGAGGCGCTGCTTGACGGCGAGGCCGACGGCAATGACGCCTTTTTGGAGATCAAGCAGGGTGCGGGCGGCACCGAGGCCTGCGATTGGGCGGCGATGCTGGCGCGGATGTATGTGCGCTGGGCCGAGAAGCGCGGGTTCGAGGTGGAGCTGCAGGAGGAACAGCCCGGCAGCGAGGCGGGCATCAAATCGGCCACCTACCGCATCAAGGGCCAGAACGCCTATGGCTGGCTGAAATCGGAAAGCGGCACGCATCGGCTGGTGCGCATCTCGCCCTTTGGCAAGGGCACGCGCGAGACCTCGTTTGCCGCGGTCGGCGCCTATCCGGTGATCGACGACACCATCGAAATCGAGGTGAACCCGGCCGATATCCGCATCGACACCTATCGCTCCTCCGGTGCGGGCGGGCAGCATGTGAACACCACCGACTCGGCGGTGCGGATCACCCATCACCCGACCGGGATCGTGGTGACAAGTTCGGAAAAATCCCAGCATCAGAACCGCGACATTGCCATGAAGGCGCTGAAATCGCGGCTTTACCAGATGGAGCTTGACCGCCGGAACGCCGAGGCCAATGCGCTTTACGAGGCCAAGGGCGATGCGGGCTGGGGCACGCAGATCCGCTCCTACGTGCTGCAGCCCTATCAGATGGTCAAGGATCTGCGCACGGGTGAGGAGACCTCCGACACCTCCGGCGTGCTCGATGGCGATCTCGACGCGTTCATGGCCTCGGTGCTGGCGCAGGACAAGACCGGCAAGGCGCGCGACGACGCCTAGCCGCGGCCCGGCTGGGGCGCCCTGGGGCCGTGTTACATGCGACCAGCCCCGTCAGGTGACCCCGTAGGGACCCGTCAGGTGGCGGCGCTGCGGGGTCGTTGCAGGGCAAACCAGATCAGCGCGCCGCCGGCCAGGGTCAGGAAGGGCACCATGGCGTAATTGACCGCCTGCCAGCCCTCCATCGCATTCGCCCCGGTGCCGTTCATCAACAGGCCCGAGGAGAGCGAGGCGACGGTCACCATGCCGAAGACGCAGAAATCATTCATGCCCTGCAGCCGCGCCCGCTCTTCGGGCGTGTGGCTGGCCGCGATCATGGCCGTGGCACCGATATAGCCGAAATTCCAGCCGATGCCGAGCAGGATGGTGCCGACCAGGAAGTTTTCGATGGCAACCCCGCTGAGCCCGGCAAGGCCCGATCCCGCCAGGATCACCAGCCCGATTGCGATGATCCGCTCCACCCCGAACCGGGCGATTAGATGACCGGTGAAGAAGGACGGGATGAACATGGCCAGCACATGCACCGAGACCATATTGGCCGCGTCATCCTCGGTCAGCCCGCAGCCGACAATGGCCAGCGGGGTCGAGGTCATCACCAGATTCATCAGCGAATAGGAGACCATGCCGCAGATGATCGCGACCAGAATGCGCGGGGTGCGCAGCATCTGCATCCGGGTGCGGCCTTTTTCCACCCGAAGCTGGGCCTTGGGCGTGGGTGGAATGTCGAGGAAGGCAAAGATCGGCACGGCCAGAAGATTGATGACCATGACCGAGAGATAGGCCCCGGCAAAGGGCACCGGCGCCAGCGCGTCATTGGTGATCTTAAAGAGCTGCGGGCCGAGAATGGCGCCGATCAGCCCACCGGCCATCACCAGCGAGATCGCCTTGGGCCGGAAGCCCTCGCTGGCCGTGTCGGCCGCGGCAAAGCGGTAATAGCCCTGGGCCGACATATAAAGGCCCACCAGAAATGCGCCGCCCAGCATCAGCGGGAAGGATTGGATGATCAGCGCCAGCGCCATCACCCCGGCCCCGGC
>JBCDDO010000405.1:0-3025 GCA_039180245.1 Pseudomonadota bacterium
ATCGCAACCTCACCCCATCGGGCGCCGAACGCCCCCACAGCTTTCTCGGATCACCAGCTTTGGGGCAAACACCTCGTGACGCGGCGGCGCATTGGGCTCATCAAGCCGCGCGATCAGCAATTCGGCGGCGCGCCAGCCCAGCTTGGCGGGGTTGTCGAGCGCCGTGGTCAGGGCCGGGTGATAAGCTGCCGCTTCTTGCGTGCCGCCGATCCCAACGATCGCCACATCGGCGCCGGGCTCAAGCCCCGCCTTTCGCACCGCGTTCAGCGCACCAAACGCAACCAAATCGTTGAAGCAGACGATGCCGGTTGGTCTTGGGTCGCGCGCCAGCACCTGCGCCGTGGCGGCCGCGCCTTCCAAAAGCCGGGGCGAGGTCTGCAGCCAAAGCGCCTCCTGCCAAGCCAGGCCGGCCTCGGAAAGTGCCGCCAAGAACCCGGCCAACCGATCATCGGCGGTGTTGACCCCCGGCCGGCCGCCGATCAGAACGATGTGCCGATGACCCAAATCGATCAGCCGGCGGGTCGCCTGGTGCATCGCCGCGCGATCGTCGTTGAGCACCCGATCGGCCTGGCTGTCGCCGGTGATCCAACGCGACGCATAAACCACCGGGACACCGCGTTTCCGGATCGGGTCCAGTGCCGCAGTCGTTGTGTGCAGGGGCGGCGAAGCGATCAGCCCATCGGCGCCATAAGCCGCGAGCGTGTCGACGAACCGCGCAAAGCTCTCCGGATCATCGCCATGATTGTTGATGAAGACGGCAGCGCCATTGCCCGCGAGCACTTCCTCGATCGCAATCAGCATCTCGGCAAAAAACTGATGGGCGATGTTGTGAAAGCTGACCCCCACGATCCGGCTGCGCCCGGTGCGCAGGCTGGCGGCGGCCGCGTTCGGCACATAGCCCGCTCGCGCCACGGCATCGCGCACCAGCGCCCGGGTCTCCTCGGCAATCATCGGGCTGCCGCGCAGGGCCAGCGACACGGTGGCCGGGCTCAACCCAAGCTCTGCGGCGATCTGGCGCTGGGTGGGGCGTGCCACCCTCAGACCCTGCCGTCGACCGTTTTGCCCAGACGCGCTTCCACCGCCCTCATGGCGGCCGAAAAATCTGCCGCGCCATGCCCGCTCGACTGCGCCGCCTCCAGCGTGTCGATCACGGCGGCAAGCGCCGGAAAGGCCTCGGCTGCCGGGCCGGCCATGTCCCGCGCCAATCGGGCATCCTTGAGCATGAAGTCGAGCGCAAAAAGCGGCGAGAACTCACCCTGCCGCATCCGGGGCACCCGGTTTTCGAAATAACGCGAATAGGCAAACCCGGTGCCTTGGGTGACGATCTCATAGAACGCTTCAATGTCGATCCCGGTTTCCAGGCACAGACCCAGCGCCTCGGCCACGGCCACGGCATGGCCGGCCACCAATGTCTGATGCACCAGTTTCAGTCGCTGCCCAGCGCCGGACGGGCCGCAATGCCGGATAAGCCCACCACAGGCGGCAAGTGCCGGTCGCGCGGTTTCGAGCGCCTGCGCATCGCCGCCGACCACAAAGCTGATCGTGCCCTCATTGGCCTGCTTGACCGAGCCCAGCATGGCCGCGTCGAGATGCGCATGGGCAAAATCCGCGACGGCAGCGGCAACCTCTTGGGTCACCGCCGGGCTCACCGTCGAGCAATCGACAGAGATGGCATGCGACATCATCTGGTCGGCCAGCCCGCCGGGGCCGAGATAGACCGCCCGAAGCACCGCGTCATTGGGCAGGCAGGTGAAGACGAGATCGACGGTCCCGGCCAGATCGACGAGAGAGCCGGCAGCCTGCGCCCCGCTTTCTTCTGCCACAGCGGCAAGCCGGGCCAGGTCGGCATCAAAGCAATGGACCGCGCCCGGAAACGCCGCGGCAAGCTTTGCCGTCATCGGAGCGCCCATCGCCCCCAGCCCCACAAACCCGATCTTCATTGCTGCCACCCCTTTCAGGTCTAATGGATATGCGCGCCGCCATTGGGGTCGATCTCGGTCCCGGTGCAGTAGCTTGACAGGTCCGAGGCGAGAAAGAGGCAGCAGCCCGCCACCTCATCGGCGCGGCCGGCCCGGCCCATGGGGATGGCCGCCTCAACCTCGGCGCGGCGCGCCGGGGTCATCATGCCGGCAGTGATGTCGGTGTCGATGAAACCCGGGCAAATGGCGTTCACACGAACCCCAGACCGGGCAAGCTCGCGCGCCGTGGCTTTGGTAAAGCCCAAAACTGCGGCCTTGGCCGCGGAGTAATGCGCCCCGCCGAACACGCCGCCGCCGCGCTGTGCAGAGACCGAGGACATGTTCACGATCGATCCCGCGGCCTGTGCCCGCATCTGCGGCAGCACCGCCTGGGTCATCAACAGGGTGCCGCGCATCGACACATCCATCACCCGCTCATAGGTCGGCATGTCGATCTCAGTCACACGCTGGGGCGAGGTGATCCCGGCAATATTGACCAGAATGTCGACCCGCCCGAACCGCTCTGTCGTGGCGGCAACGAGCGCGGTACACGCCGCGCGCTCGGTCACGTCGCAATCCATGCCCAAATGACCGGCCCCGCAGGCCTCGGCCGCAGCCCTCGCGGCCGGGGCATCGATGTCGCCAAGCGCGAGCCGGGCGCCATGCGCTGCAAAAAGCCGGGCCGTCGCCGATCCCAAGCCTCGGCTCGATCCTGCGCCAGTGATGATCGCCACCTTGTCCAGAAGCAGCATCTGCACCTTCTCCGACTGTTCTGGGATCCATTTAAATCGATTTAGGCGCGCGCGGCAACGACGCTGACTGCGAGACTTGGTCGGATCGATGCCAAAATCGGAGAATTGACTGCTTGGTTGCTGCGAGCGCCCGGTGCCGGCTCAGATCGGCAGCACGCTCACCCCGAGCCCACGGCTGCCCGGCGGTGGAGGCGTCTCCCGCGGCCCGGCAAAACACTGGGCATGGGTCATCCAACGCGTGGCAATCGGTCCGGTGAGGCGCAGGCCCGTATCGGCTGCGTTGCGGGTCTGGGTGACGATCATGGCAAACTCCAC
>JBCDDO010000406.1:0-3024 GCA_039180245.1 Pseudomonadota bacterium
AGCGCCAACGCGTCGCGATGGGGCGCGCGATCGTCCGGCGTCCGGACGTGTTCCTGTTCGACGAGCCGCTCTCGAATCTCGACGCTGCACTGCGCGTGGGCATGCGGCTGGAGATCTCCGAGCTCCATGACCGGCTCAAGACCACCATGATCTATGTCACCCATGATCAGGTCGAGGCGATGACCATGGCCGACAAGATCGTGGTTCTGCGCGCCGGCCATATCGAACAGGTGGGCTCGCCGCTTGAGCTCTATAAAACCCCGCGCAACACCTTTGTCGCGGGCTTCATCGGCTCGCCGCGGATGAACCTGATCAACGGGGCCGAGGCCTCCAAACATGGCGCCAAGACCATCGGGGTCCGGCCCGAGCATATTGGCGCCTCGGCCACCGATGGGCTGTGGCAGGGCCGGGTGGGCGTGTCCGAACATCTGGGCTCGGACACCTTCTTTCATGTCCAGGTCGATGGGTTCGAAGCGCCCCTGACCGTGCGCGCGGGCGGCGAGGTCGACATGCATCATGGCGACCGGATCTTTCTGACGCCTGATCCTGAGCGGATCCACCGGTTTGACGGGTCGGGCCTGCGCGTCACATGAGGCGACTTGACGGGAAGACGGCGCTCATCACGGGCGGCGCGCGGGGCATCGGGCTGGCCTTTGCCCGTGCCTATATCTTGGAAGGCGCGCGGGTTGCCCTTGCCGATATCGATTTTGTCCGCGCCCGGCGCGCGGCGGATGAACTTGGCATGGCTGCGTATGCGGTGGAAATAGATGTCACCGATCAGGCCAGCATCGATGCCGCGGTCGCGGCGGCGCTGCATGTCTTTGGCCGCATCGACATTCTGATCAACAATGCTGCGCTTTTCACTGCGGCCCCCATCGTCGAGGTCGAACGCGCGGATTTCGACCGTGTCTTTGCGGTCAATGTCGCGGGCACTTTCTTCACGCTTCAGGCGGTTGCGCGGCACATGATCGCGACCGGTGCCGGCGGCAAGATCATCAATATGGCAAGCCAGGCCGGCCGGCGGGGCGAGGCGCTGGTCTCGGCCTATTGCGCAACCAAGGCGGCGGTGATCAGCCTGACCCAATCGGCCGGGCTCGACCTCATCAAGCACCGGATCAACGTCAATGCGATCGCGCCGGGTGTGGTCGATGGCGAGCATTGGGACGGGGTCGATGCGTTCTTCGCGCGCTATGAGGGCAAGGCGCCAGGGCAGAAAAAGCGCGAGGTTGGTGCGGCGGTGCCCTTTGGCCGGATGGGGGTGGCCGAGGATCTGACCGGGATGGCGGTGTTTCTGGCCTCGTCGGATGCCGATTACATCGTTGCCCAGACCTACAATGTCGATGGCGGGCAGTGGATGAGCTGAAGCGGATCATGGCTGGTCAATTCTGCACATGGATCACGGGCGGGGGTCGGGTCGCGTGATCCGGTTGTCAAACGCCACGCTGTCCGACCTGCCCCAGACCGTGCGTCGACCCGGTTATGACCGGGGGGCACTGACCCCCGGCATCGTGCATATCGGGGTGGGAAATTTTCACCGCGCGCATCAGGCCTGGTATCTGCACCGGCTGATGCAGCAGGGGCAGGCCCGGGATTGGGCGATCATCGGGGCAGGGGTGCGGCCCAATGATGCCGAGATGCGCGCAAAGCTCGCCGCGCAGGATTGGCTGACAACGCTGATCGAGCTCGACCCGGCCGGCAGCTCGGCCGAGATCCTGGGCTCGATGATCGGGTTTGTGCCGGTCGAGCCCGGCAATGCCGCGCTTATCGCCCAGATGGCCGCGCCCGAGATCCGCATCGTTGCGCTGACCGTGACCGAGGGGGGCTATTTCCTCGACCCGGCCAGCCATGGCTTTGACGCGGACCATCCCGACATTGTGCATGACGCGAGCCATCCCGACGCGCCGCGCACAGCCTTTGGGGCGATGATCGCAGCGCTCAAACAACGCCGGGCCAGCGGGGCGGGTCCCTTTAGCGCAATGTCTTGCGACAATCTGCAGGGCAATGGCCGGGTGATGCGCCAGACGCTGGTCTCGCTTGCCCGTCTCTCGGATCCGGACCTTGCCGACTGGATCGACGAAACCTGCACCTTTCCCAATGCGATGGTCGATTGCATTGTTCCCGCGACCGGTCCAAAGGCGCTGGCCCGGGCGCGGGCTTTCGGGATCGACGATCCGGTGCCGGTCACCCATGAGAACTTTCGCCAATGGGTGATCGAGGATGCCTTTGTCGCGGGCCGGCCCGAATGGGACCGGGTCGGTGCGACCTTTGCCGCCGATGTGCATGCCTATGAGGCGATGAAGATCCGCATCCTCAATGCCGGCCACCAGATCCTGGCCAATCCCGGCGAGCTTCTGGGGCTGCCGATGATCGCCGATTGCGTGGCCCATCCCGCCATCGCCGCGTTCTTCCGCAAGGTCCAGCTCGATGAAATCGCCCCGATGGTGGCGCCGGTCCCGGGCATGACCCCGACCGCCTATGCCGAGCAGGCGATGGCTCGTTTTGCCAATGCGGCGATCGAGGACACCACGCGGCGTGTGGCCTTTGACGGATCGTCGCGGCATACGGGCTTTGTCCATCCGGTGCTGCGGGAGCGGCTGGCCCAGGGCGCGCCGGTCAACGGTTTGGCCCTGGTCGAGGCGCTTTGGGCGCGGATGTGCGCGGGCACCCGTGAAGATGGCAGCGAGATTTCAGACAATGACCCGCTTTGGGCTGAGCTTGTTGGCGCCGCGCGGACGACACAATCGACCCCCGAAGCCTGGCTGGACCGGACCAATCTGTACGGCGATCTTGCCCAGGCCGATGCATTCCGATCGGCATTTGGCAGCTGGCTGAAGCTGCTTTGGGCGGAGGGCAGCGTCGCGGCCATGGCGCGCTACGCGCAAGGCCAGCCCTAGAAGCACCGCTGCCCGGCGCGAGGTGCCGGGCCGAAAGCGGCATCAACGGCCTTAAGCGCACTGCCGAATGGCTCAGCCGCGATGTCCAGATGTGCTTTGAAAGGCTGTGCCCGCACTGGCTGTGCCGCAC
>JBCDDO010000407.1:0-3014 GCA_039180245.1 Pseudomonadota bacterium
AAAAAGAAAGGGCCGGGGAACACCCCGGCCCGCATCGCATTGGCGCCTGGCCCGGCACCCGAAATGCATGCGGAGAAGAAAAAGGGCCGGCACAGGCCGGCCCTTGCACAGGTTCGGTGACGTCCCAGGCTATTCTTGTGAGCCGAAGAACATCAGCAGGAACTGGAACAGGTTGAGGAAGGCGAGATAGAGGCTCATCGCACCATCGATCGCGGCCTTGTCCAACCAGTCCTGATCGGCCTGTCCGGCCATCTGAAGATAGGTGTTCTTGATATCCTGGGTGAAGAAGGCGGTCAGACCGGCAAACACCAGCACCCCGATGATCGAGATCGCGAACATCATCGCCGGCGAGGCCAGGAAGATGTTGATCACGATGGCCACGATCAGGCCAATCAGCCCCATCAGCAGGAAGGTGCCCATCCGGCTGAGATCGCGCTTGGTGGTGTAGCCCCAAAGGCTGAGGCTTGCGAAGGTGATCGCGGTGATCAGAAAGGTCTGCACGATCGAATAGGCGGTGAAGACGATGAAGATCGAGCTCAGCGAAATCCCAATCACCGCCGCGAAGACGAAAAAGCCCAGCTTCACGCCCTCCGCCGAGGCGCGGCGCATCAGCGGGCCCCAGCCGACGAAGAGGAAGATGAGCGGCGCAAACATCAGCACCCAGCGCAGCGGCGACAGATAAAGGGTCTCACCCAGCGCCGACAGCATCGTGCCATTGTTGAGGACAATCGTTTCGGCCGTCGGCGTATCGGTCGTCGCAAGGCCCGAGATCGCCCAGGCGGCGAGGGCGGTGATGACCATGCCCACGGCCATGACGCCGTAGACTTTGTTCATATGCGCGCGAAGGCCCGCATCGATCTGTTGCGTGTCGGTCGTCGCCCCGGTGTAGAGTTTCCGGGCCGTGTCGTTCTGAGCCATATTCGGCACCCCTCTCAATCCATGTGTCGAACTGGCCCGCCAGTGCGCGAGCCCGCTTCGTAGTTTGGTATTTTTGCCACGGTTTTCAACCATCATGGCGCGCGCATCAAGTGCAATTTCGCAACACGGAAGCCGCTGTCAGATATGGGCCATGTTCTGCGGCTGGACCGCGGTGCGTAGCAAGGGTCACTCGCGCGCGCGCAGCACCCGCGCGGGCCGGACCGCCAGCGGACGCAGAGCAAAGAGAAGGCCCGCGATCAGGCTCGCCGATGCCCCGCCGACAACCACAACCACCGCCGAGACCGGTTCGAGCGTGAAGTCGGCCCGCATCACATAGGTGATGACCGACCAGGCCCCGACAGCGCCGGCAAAAAGCGCCACAAGGCCGGCCGAGAGCCCCAGCAATGCCGCCCGCAGCGCAAAGCTCGACAAGATGCGCTGTCGCGTCGCGCCAAGGGTTTTCAGAACCGCAGATTCGTAGATCCGGCGGCGCTCGCCCGCCGCGGCCGCCCCGATCAGCACAACAAATCCGGTGACCAGGACCGCACCGGCGGCCCAGCGCGTTGCTGTGGCGAGATCGCCCAGCGCTGCGGTCACGCGACCCAGCGCGTCCCGCACCCGCACCGCGGTGATGTTGGGATAGGCCTCGGCAACGGCCCGCAGCAACGGTCCCTCCGCATCGGGTTCCGCAAAGACTGTCGACAAATGCGTGTGCGGCGCGCCGGCCATCACACCGGGGTCGAACACCATCAGGAAGTTGATGCCCATATCGCGGAAGTTCACCACCCGAAAATTCGCGACCGTTGCGGTGATGTCGCGGCCGAGCACGTTTACGGTGATCGTGTCGCCGATCGCCAGGCCAAGCTCGCGCCCCTCTTCTTCGGCAAAGCTGACCAGGGGCGGGCCCGAATAGTCTTCCGGCCACCATTCCCCTTCGACAATTTCGCTGCCCGGCGGCGGGGTGTCCGAATAGGTCACGCCGCGATCCCCGTTGAGCACCCAGGACGCGGCCGGATCGATCGGCGCCTGACTGGCCGGGATGCCCTTGAGCTGGGTGACAATGCCCCGCAGCATCGGTGCGGTTTCGATGCCTGTCACACCCTCTTGCTCCCGGGCAATGTCGAGATAGCCCTCAAGTTGGTGGTTTTGGATGTCGACGATGAAGAAGGCCGGGGCCACATCCGGCAAATCGCGATCGATCAGCCCGCGCATGTTGGAATCGATTTGTCCGACCGATGCCAGCACGGTGAGCCCCAGCCCAAGCGAAAGCACGACCGAGGCGGTTTCGCCGCCCGGTCCGCCGACCGAGGCCAGGGCAAGCCGCAACGCGGGCCGCCCACGCACCAGCCGGCTGCGCGCTAGGCGCTGCGCGCTCCACCGGGCGCCCAATGCCGACAGAAAGAGCAGCGCCAGGCTCACCATCACGCCGAAGGCAGCCCAGAGGGCAAGTTCCCAGACGCCCGCAAACCAGGCCGCCAGCGCGACCAAGGTCGCGGTCAGCACAACGACCATGGCCACATAGATCGGTCGCGGCCAGCCGCCGCCGCCGCCGACCTCGCGAAAGAGCGCCGCCGCCCGGATGTCGCGCGCGCGGGCCAGCGGCCAAAGGGTGAAGATCAGCGCAACCAGCAGGCCATAGAGCGACGCCTCGATCATCGGCGAAAGATAGACCGAGAAAAGCGCCGGAACCGGGAGCATGTCGTCCAGAAGCGGCCCCGCCAAAGCCGGCAGCCCGGTGCCGAGCGCGAGACCCAGCGCGATGCCAACGATCGTCAGAACCCCGATCTGCGCCAGATAGATGGCAAAGATCATGTTGCCCTGCGCCCCAAGTGTCTTGAGCGTGGCGATGGTCTCGGTCTTGGCTTCAAGATACGCGCGCACCGCCGAGGAAACCCCGACACCGCCCACGGCGAGCGAGGCCAGACCGACCAGGATGAGAAACGCCCCCAGGCGCTCGACGAAATTGGCGATGCCGGGCGCGCCGTTTCTGCGATCGCGCCAGCGAATGGCATTGTCGGGGAATGCCGCCTGCAAGTCTGCATAAAGCGTGTTGAGATTGGCGTCATCGGGCACGCGCAGCCGATACTGGGTTTCGA
>JBCDDO010000408.1:0-3003 GCA_039180245.1 Pseudomonadota bacterium
CACCATCGGGCCCGGCATGGTGCGATCCGCCGGCCAGATTGGCGGCAAACCCACGCTCCAGCGCGATCCGCGCAGCCAGAAGCGTGCCCGCGCTTGCTCGGCGTGCACGGTCGACGACCAGCGGGATCTGGGGAAGCCCGATGCGGCGCTCCTCATCGCGCGTCAATGTGCCGCCGAGGGCACGACCGACATAGGCCGGATCATGCACCGCAGCCAAAAGTGCGGGTGGCGCTTTGCCAGGCGCCGGGCCGGTTTCGGCTGGCATAAGGCCGCCGGCCACAAGCTGGCGGTGAAGATAGCCATACTTGGTCATGGGAAAGCGGTGACCAGGGCGCAGCGGCGCAACATAGCCCGGATGCCAGATCAGCGGTGACATACGCGCCGGTGTCGTGGTTGGGGATGGGACGGGCGCTGGCATCAGTCGAGCCGCGCCGAGACGCATGCTGCTGCCTCGTCCAACAGGCGGGTCAAACGGTCCGCAAGCGCCGACAGCCCGGGCGCATCAAGCGCGTGGGTCATGGCAGCGACCAGACCCTCGCCCGCGATCTCGGGGCGAAACGGGCCCGACATGGCCAGCCGGGCAAATTGCTGAACCGCACTGGCAAGCGCGTGTGCCTGGCCAAGCAGTTCGGCCTCGGGCGCGCTGAGAAACCCCCGTTCGGCCAAAACCGGCAACAGATCGGACGGTGCGTGCCCGCCGCGCCAAAGCGCATCGCCCGGCGCCCCAAACCCCACCACCAGGCAACCGGTCTGACACAAAAGCTCGATGTCGAGCAGCCCGCCGGGGCGGTGCTTGACCTCCCAGACCGCGTCCCCGCGATGCGGATGGGCCTGTGCGATCCGCGCGCGCATCGCGCGGGCTTCCTGCCGCAGCCTGTCGGGATCGCGCGGCGTGCCGAGCACCGAGGCGATCACTGTCGCAACCTCGCCGGCCAGATCCGCCGGTCCGCAGACCACGCGCGCCCGGGTCAGCGCCATATGCTCCCAGGCCCAGGCCTCGTCGCGCTGATAGCCCGCAAAGCCCGCCAGCGGAACCGCGACCGGCCCTTGCCGACCCGACGGGCGCAAACGCATGTCGACCTCATAAAGCGTGCCATCCGCTGTGGGCGCCGAAAGCGCTGCGATCAGCGCCTTGGTCAGCCGGCCGAAATAGGTCGGCGCTGCCAGCGGAACCCGCCCTGTCGACTGCGCAGCACCGGCGGCGTCATAGATCACGATCAGATCGAGATCGGAGGTCAGCGTCATTTCGCGCGAGCCAAAGCGGCCCATCGCAAGCACCACCGCGCCGCGGCCGGGCGGCGGGCCATGTCGGCCGGACCGCTCGGCCACCACATGCGGCATCAAGGCGCCCAGAGCAGCCTCGGCCACGGCGCTGAGCGCCCGGCCGGTTTCCGCTGCATCGGCAATGCCGCGCAAAAGCTGCACCCCGGCACGAAACTGCTGCTCATGCGCCCAGCGGCGGGCGGCATCGAGCGCGCGCTCATAATCCGAGGCCCGGTCAAGCTGCGCGGCCAGATCGGCTTTCTGCGCCGCCACACCTGGCATGGGCGCAAAAAACCCCGGATCGAGCACCGCATCGAGCACCCCCGGGCGGCGCGCCAGCTCCTGTGCGAGCCGCGGTGAGGCCGCACAGATCTCGGCCAGCACATCGAGCAAATGCGGGTTCGCTTCGAAAAGCGACAGGAGTTGAACCCCGGCAGGCAGGCCCGAAAGAAACGCATCGAAGCGGCCCAACGCGTCGTCGGGACGCGCCGCGGCGGTCAGACGGGTGACGATCTCGCCCTCGATGCGCGTCAGTATGGCACGAGCACGGGCGCTGCGCGTGGCAGGAATACTGCCGGAGGCCCAGCGGTCGAGCAGACCGAGCGCACGCTCCGGTTGCGCATAACCAAGCTCGGACAGCCGATCCGCCCCGATCTGCACCGGGGGCACACCGGTGTTGCGCTCAAAAAACGCCTCGGCCACATCCTCGATGCGCTGGAACTGGGCCTGGGCCTCGGCCTCGAACCGGGCGACGTCGCGCCGGCCATAGAGAGCGGCCAACCGCCGCCGGCCATCCTCGCTGCGCGGCACGCTGTGGGTCTGGGCGTCGTCGAGCATCTGCAGGCGGTGCTCCATGGCGCGATGCGCGGTATAGCCCCGCGCGAGCTCGGTCGCGATCTCCGGCGCGATCCAGCCTTTCTGACCCAGACGCTCGAGCATCGGAAGGGTTGCCCGCCCGCGCAGTTCAGTGTCGCGCCCGCCGCCGATCAGCTGACAGGTCTGCACGACAAACTCGATGCTGCGAATGCCCCCCCGGCCGAGCTTGACATTGTGGCCGGGCATCGCAATCGGCCCGACCAGCCCCTTGTGGCTGCGAATGCGCCGCTGCATGTCATGCACATCTTCGATGGCGGTAAAATCGAGATGTCGGCGCCACACGAACGGGCTGATCGCCGCCAGGAACGCGGCCCCGGCCGCCAGATCGCCCGCGCAGGGCCGCGCCTTGATGAGCGCGGCACGCTCCCATGCCCGGCCAGCGGTCTCATAATAGGTTTCGGCAACGCCGGCCCCGATGCAGACCGGGGTCGAGCCGGGATCGGGACGCAGCCGCAGATCGGTGCGCCAGACATAGCCCTCCTCGGTCTGCGCCGACAATGTGCGCAGCATGCGCTGGACCACACGCACGAACCCGGTGCGGATCTGGGCATACTCAGCCGGGGCATAGCGCGTCTCGTCGAACAGGCAGATGAGGTCGACATCGGATGAGTAGTTGAGCTCGCCCCCGCCCATCTTGCCCATGGCGAGCACAAAAAGCCCGCCCGCCGCCGCCGGCAGCCCGCCCCGGTCGATCTCCGCGCCGACATGATGCGCCAGCGCCGCGTCGAGCGCGAAATCGGCAAAGGCGGTGAGCGCACCGGTGACCTCGGACAGCGCCCAGACGCCGCCCAGATCGCACAAGGCCGTCAAAAGCGCGAGCCGCCGCCGCCGCTGGCGCAACAGGCTGTCGGGTGGCAGCTGCGG
>JBCDDO010000409.1:0-2993 GCA_039180245.1 Pseudomonadota bacterium
AGATAGCGCACGGTTGCCATGGTCCAGCCCAGCGTCATCAGCGCCATGAAGCCGGCAAACCAGGCGACCGTGCCCTATCTGGCATTGGGCGCCGAGCTGACCAGCGAGTATGCCGAGCGCGCTAGGGTCACCGTGTGGCGCGAAAGCGCGGGCCTGATCGGCACGATCGCAACGCTGATCCTGATCGCGCAGGCCGGCCTGGGCGCTGTGGCCCTGGCAGTGGTTATCCTGCTGCCCGGCGCGGTGCTTTGGCTGCGGGCACGAGTGGGACCGCGCCGCATGCCCGCGGCGCTTCGCCCGGTCCAAAGCCTGCCCGCCATGCTGCGCACAATTTTGGGCGACCGTGTGTTTTTGCGCCTGTTGGCGGCGTTCCTGGTCAACGGGGCGGCAAACGGTCTGCCGCCGGCGCTGTTTCTCTTCTATGTCGGGTCGGTCTTGGAGGTTCCGGCCACGACCGCCGGGGTGCTCTTGGTGGTCTATTTCATCGCGGCCGTCCTGGGCAGCACGCTTTGGAGCCGCGGGGCCCGGCATATCTCCAAACACCGGCTCTGGTGTCTGGCCATGCTGGGCGCCTCGGCCGCGTTCTTGCCGGCGGCATTCCTGGGCCCGGGGGATGTCGAGATCTTCGTGGCGATCTCGGTCCTCACCGGCCTCTTCCTGGGTGCCGATCTTGCCCTGCCACCGGCGATCCAGGCCGATGTGGTCGACCGCGAAACCGCCCGATCGGGCTTTGGCGGCACGGCAAGTTTCTTTGCGATTTGGGCGGTTGCGCAGAAGGCTGCTTTGGCGCTGTCCGGCGGTCTGGCCTATCTGGCGCTGGACGCGGCCGCGTTTCAGGCAACCGGCCTGAATGATGCCGATGCGCTGGGCGCCTTGGCTCTGCTCTACGCCGCAGCACCGGTGGCCCTGAAGCTGGTTGCGATAGCGATCATGTGGCGATTTCCGCTCGACCGGGCCGCCCATCGCGCCGCGCTTGAGCGCATCGCGGCCGCCGCAAAACCGTCGGCCTGACGGGGAACCGCCACGCGCCCAAAGGTCGGTTGGGGCAAAACCGGCCTGCTCAGTCGGTCATCTTATCCCAGCCAAGAGCCCGGCGCACCGCCCAGATATAGGCCCGGTTGGGCAGCAGCCCCACCGCCTTGAGGATCAGCGCAAAGCGCCGCGGGAAGGCAATCTCAAAGCCCGGTCGCGCCAAGCCGTTGGCAATGCGGCGCGCCGCCTCATCGGGCTGCATCAGGAAGGGCATATCGAATTCGTTCACCGCCGTCGCCTCGGTCTCGACAAAGCCTGGATTGATGACCGAGATCCGCACGCCAAGATCGACAAGATCCATGGCCAGCGCTTCGGCCATGGCAATCAGCCCGGCCTTGGTCGCCGAATAGCCGGCGGCTTGCGGCAGGCCGCGATAGCCCGCAACCGAGGCGGTCAGCGCCACATGACCGCGCCCCTGGGCAATCAAGCAGGCCAAGACCGGCTCAAGCGCGTTGACGACCCCGCCCAGATTCACATCGAACATGCGCCGTGCCTGGGCCGCCTCAAACCCCTTGGCGCGCATTGGCGTGTAGATGCCGGCATTCAGAACGACCAGCGCCAACGGACCCTGCGCGGTGATGTCGGCCACAATCCTCTGCATGGCCGCCGGATCGGTCACATCGCCAGGCGCAGGATCGATCTGACCGCGCAGGGGTTCCGCCTCGGCGGCAAGCCGGTCAAGCGGCTCGGCCGATCTGGCGGTCGCCACCACCCGCCAGCCGCGCCGCGCATATTCCAGCGCCAGCGCCCGGCCGATGCCGCCGCTGGCCCCGGTGATCCAGACCGTGCCATCGGCCGGTCGCATCACCTGCGAGAAAACCGACAATGTCAGGCGATGAAATGCGGCGCCAGGGGCGTGCGGGTGTCCTCGGCAACGATGCGGACCTCTTCACCGCGGGCGATGAAGTAATTGGCCACCCATTCCTGCTGGGCATAGAGGAGCTGCAGATCGAGCCCGCCCGAAACGGTCCAGCTTTCGGCGCTCACCACCCGGCCGGCAAGATCGACACTGCGCGTGCCCGCGCGTCGTGCCGCGACTTTGAGCGGCTGTCCGTCATGGGTGCTGATCCAAAGCGGGCGGCGCAGGAAATCATAGCTCCAATAGGTCGTCGTCGCGGCATCGCCCGCAACACGACCCGAATAACCGCTGCCCTCGATCTCCAACTGATCGCCAGCACGCCTGATCGACACCGCCTGCGCGGTGCCATCATCATTGGTGGTGGATTTCAGATCTTTGAGCCGCCCGCCATCCCAATGCTCGACATTCTGCATCTCATAGCGATAGGCGGCGATGCCCAGCACGCGGACAACGATCTCGATCTCGATGGTGACGCGCAGCGTATCGCCGGCTTGACGAAGCTCAACGGTTTGGAACCCGACCGTATCGCCGGCGCGCTCGATGCCGAACCGGCGCGAGGCCAGAGTGGCCGCACTGGCCAGGCTTGGCGCGCACAGGCATGACGCCGCTGCCAAAGCGCCAAACATCGTGGAACGTCGTGTCACGTCTGTCATCGCGTTACCCGTTAAAGAGGTTAAGCACTTTACCCAGCCGACCAGTGAACTGCATGCTGCCGGACATAACGATCAAGCAGTAACAGGTCTCCTCTCCCACAATCTCCGGGCGATGGTCGTCGGCCTCATCGGCAATCGCCACATCGCCGCGGCGATACACCCGGTCGCCATCGCGCATTTCGCCCGAAAAGATCAGCGTTGCCTCATCGCCGTGATGGGTGTGGGCGAGCATGCGGGCGCCCGGCCGGGCGCGCCAAAGCGATACGGTTTCCGTCTCGGAGGTCGAAATCACATGCTCCGACAGACCGGGCATGCGAAAGCGCCAGGAAATCTCCGTCTCGATCCCGCCGATCCGATCGCGGATTGCCGCCGGCAACACCGTCGAGGCCATGGCCTGCGCCGGCCGGGCCTCTTGGCCGTTCATCGCCGTGCGGACTGCACCGGCATAG
>JBCDDO010000410.1:0-2991 GCA_039180245.1 Pseudomonadota bacterium
CCCAAAGGGCGGCGCCCGATCTTCGATCGGGTGCCGCTCACGGGAGCCCCCGGCCGGGTGTCACGCACGACGGCGCCGGCGCGGCCGGTCACCTGCATCACCCGCGGTGAACCGCAGATCCGGCAGATGGGCGATCTGCGCAAGTTCCGGAAACGGATCGACCGCATGCGGCATCGCCGAAGCGGACACGAAATGCTCCTGAAACCGCGGCTCGACAGCGGTTTCGACCTTTTCGATCCGCCGCACCACAGCCTCAATTTCGCGCCGCGCCGCCGAGTTCAAAAGCGCAATGCGCGCGCCAGTGCCCGCGGCATTTCCAGCACTCGCGACCTTGTCCAGCGCGCAATCCGGGATCATCCCCAGCACCATGGCATGTTTGGGGCTGATATGCGCCCCAAACGCCCCGGCAAGCACGATCCGGTCGACCCGGTCGACCTCCATCTTGTCCATCAACAGCCGGGCACCCGCATAGAGTGCCGCCTTGGCCATCTGGATCGCGCGCACATCGGCATTCGTCACCGTGATCAGCGGCCCGCCCTCTGCCCGCCCATCATGCAGCACATAGGCCTGGGTGCGGCCATCGGCGATGCAGCGATCGCTGCCCGTCTGGTCCGCCGAGCCGATCAGTCCGCCGGCATCCACGAGCCCGGCCATCCGCATCTCGGCAATCACCTCGATAATGCCCGAGCCACAAATGCCGCTGATCCCGCTCTCGGCCGTCGCCTCGGCAAAGCCGGGCTCGTCCGACCACAGATCGCTGCCGATCACCCGAAACCGCGGCGCCTTAGTCTGCGCGTCGATCTCGACCCGCTCGATCGCGCCAGGTGCGGCCCGCTGCCCGGCCGAGATCTGCGCCCCCTCAAAGGCCGGCCCGGTGGGCGAGGAACAGGCCAGCACCCGCTCGCGATTGCCCAAGAGAATCTCGGCATTGGTGCCGACATCGACGACCAAAACCAGATCCTCAGACTGGTTCGGCGCCTCGGACAGCGCCACAGCGGCAGCATCGGCGCCAACATGGCCAGCAATACAGGGCAGAATGTAGATCCGCGCATCGGGATGCATCTTCAGACCGATTTCGGTGGCCCAGAGCGTCAGACTGTCGGCACTGGCCAGCGCGAAGGGCGCCCAGCCCAGCTCGACCGGGTCGATGCCCAGCAGCAGATGATGCATCACCGGATTGGCCACGATCACCGCTTCCAGGATCAGCTCGGGGTCGATGCGGATCTCGGTTGCAAGCTGCTGGACCAGCGCATTGATCGCCTCGCGCACCGCAAGCGTCATCTCATCGGCGCCGCCCGGGTTTTGCATGGCATAGCTGACCCGGCTCATCAGATCTTCGCCAAAACGGATTTGCGGGTTCATCAACCCGGAGGAGGCCGCGACCGAGCCGTCGCGCAAATCCACCAGATGCCCGGCGATCGTGGTCGAGCCGACATCGAGGGCGAGCCCGTAAATCGTGCCGTCATAATAGCCCGGCCAGACCTGGACGATCCGCGCCGCCCCGAGACCACGCCCGTGATAGATCGCACAGGTGACCTTCCACTCGCCCTTGCGCAGGGCCGGCTGCAGCATCTGCAGCGTGCGCAGATCGCCGATGACATGGGCCAGATCCCATTGCTCGGCCAGCGCGGTCAGAAGCCGCTCCAGATCGCCCGAGGGATGATGCATGTCCGGCTCGGCCACCTCGACATAGTAAAGCCGCGTGGCCGGGTCGAGCACGATGTCCCGCGCCTCGGCCCGCTTGCGCACAACCTGCCGGTGCACCTGGCTCTCGGGCGGCACATCGATGACCATGTCGCCCATGATCCGCGCCTGACAGCCCAGCCGCCGCCCCTTCGGCAGGCCGCGTTTCTCGTCGTACCGCGCTTCGACCGCGTTCCAGGCGCTGAGCGCATCCTCGCGCGCGGTCACGCCATGTTTGGGAAAGGCCCCAAAACCGGGGGAGACCTGGCATTTCGAGCAGATGCCGCGCCCGCCGCAGACGCTGTCGAGATCGACCCCGAGGCTGCGCGCCGCATCGAGCACGGGCGTGCCCACCGGAACCCGGCCCCGTTTGCCCGACGGCGTGAAAATCACCAGAGGATCGGTCTTGCTCATGCCCTGCCCTTTCCCAGACATCTTGGACATAGACCGCGCGCCGCCATCGCGAAAGCCGCGATGCGTCCTCTTGGCCTCACGCCGCGACGATCAACTGCTCCAAACCGCGAAAATGATAGCGGTCGGCATAGCGGGGCGCCGCGGCCAGGCGCAGCTCGGGCAGCCGCCCGAACAGATCGGCCAGCGCCACCCGCAGCTCAAGCCGCGCCAAAGGGGCGCCGACACAAAAATGGATCCCAGCGCCAAGTGCGTGATGCGCGGGCCCACCGCGCTCGGGATCGAACCGATCCGGCACTGGATAGACCGCCGGATCTCGGCCCGCAGCACCCAGCAAGAGGCCGATCTGCGCTCCAACGGGCAGGACATGCCCGGCAATGTTGCAATCCTCCAACACATAGCGGGTAAAGAGATGCAGCGGCGGGTCGAAACGCAGGATTTCTTCAACCGTGTCTGCGGCCCGATCCTCGGCAAAGAGCGCCTGTGGCGGCAATCCGCTCTCCAAAATGGCCTTGATGCCATTGCCCAGCGCGTGGACCGTCGCCTCATGCCCGGCATTGAGCAAGAGGATACAGGTCGAGATCAGCTCATCGCCGCTCAGCCGGTCCCCCTCTTCTTCTGCCGCGATCAAGGCAGACAGAAGATCGTCGCGCGGCGCCCGGCGGCGGGTTTCGATAAGGCTGCGGAGAAAGGTGCCGAAGGCCAGCGTGGCGGCGACGGCCCGATCCTCGACCGCCCGATCCCGCCGCGCCTGATACATCGCCACCATGTCATGCGACCAGGCCAGCAGTTGATCGGCCATGTCTTCGGGCACGCCCAAAAGACGGCAGATAATGATGACGGGGATTTTCTCGCACCAGGCCGGCAGCAGATCGACGCTGTCGCCGCCAAACCCCG
>JBCDDO010000411.1:0-2985 GCA_039180245.1 Pseudomonadota bacterium
CAGCGTCTCAAGCGGCGTGTCGGGATCGTCGATCAGCGCCAGGGCGGCCGCACAGATCTCGCCCGGGTTGTGCGGCGGGATCGAGGTCGCCATGCCCACCGCAATGCCGGCCGCACCGTTTGCCAGCAGGTTGGGAAACGCCCCTGGCAGCACCACGGGCTCTTCATCGGTGCTGTCGTAATTGGGGCGGAAATCGACCGCATCCTCGGCCAGACCGTCCATCATCGCCTGGGCGGCCGCGGTCAGCCGGGCTTCGGTGTAGCGCCGCGCGGCCGGATTGTCGCCGTCGATATTGCCGAAATTGCCCTGCGGATCGACCATCGGCGTGCGCATGACAAAATCCTGCGCCATGCGCGCCAGCGCGTCATAGACCGCCTCATCGCCATGCGGATGGAAATTGCCCGTCACATCGCCGCAGATCTTGGCGCATTTGCGAAACGGGCTGGTGGGCGACAGGCGCAGGTTCTGCATCACATAAAGGATACGCCGGTGCACCGGTTTGAGCCCGTCGCGCGCATCCGGCAGCGCCCGGCCGGTGATGGTCGACAGCGCGTATTGCAGGTAACGCTCGCCCAAGGCGCGGCGCAGGGGCTCGGCGCTGATCAGGCCCGGGCGCCCGGGCGCGGCGCCTGCGGTGTCATCGGGATCCGTGCGGTCGGTCATGCCTCGGGCTAGCCCACCTGAGGCGGAGCGTCCAGAGCGATCCAGCCCGGTCGCCGAACGCGCGGCGGCCCAAGAGCGACGGCTTCAGCCGATGGACAGACCCCGGCAGATCGGGCATGAGGCGCGCATGACCCGCAGCATCCTCATCACCGGCTGCTCCTCCGGCATCGGCCGCGATGCGGCCTTAACGCTTAAGCGCCGGGGCTGGCGGGTCTTTGCCACCTGCCGGAAAAAGGCCGATTGCACCAGGCTTTCGGCGCTGGGGCTTGAGAGCTTCCCGCTCGATCATGACGATGGCGACAGCATCGCCAACGCGGTCGAAACCGCCCAAGCACGGGTGGCCGAAACCGGCGGGCTCGATGCGGTTTTCATCAATGGCGCCTATGCGATCCCCGGTGCGGTCGAGGATCTGCCACGTGCCGCCCTGCGCGCGATCTTTGAAAGCAACCTGTTCGGGCCGATGGAGATTGTGGGCCATGTCCTTCCTTCCATGGCGCGGCGGGGGCAGGGGCGGCTGCTCTTTTGCTCCTCGGTGCTGGGATATACCGCCGGGCGTTACCGCGGCGCCTATGTGGGCACGAAATTTGCGATGGAGGGCATGGTCGATGCGCTGCGCATGGAGTTGGCCGGCTCGGGCGTTGAGGCGGTGCTGATCGAACCGGGCCCCATCGACACGCCGTTTCGGGTCAATGCTCGGGCGCATTTCAGCCGCTGGATCCGGTGGGAATCGGCGCGGCTGCGCGATGAGTACCGCGATGAGATGATCCCGCTTCTGTTTGAGGACGGCCTGCCCAAAAGCCGGTTCGAACGCCCCGCATCGGCGGTGACTGCAGCGGTGATCCGGGCGCTGGAGGCGCGCCGTCCCCGCGCGCGGTACCGCATCACCATGCCGGCCCGGCTGGGGCGCTGGCTTTGCCTGCTGCCGACAGATCTGCGCGACCGCATCCTGCGCGACGTTTGAGCTTTTGCCTTTCGCCGCATGGCAGGCTAAGGACATGGAATGGATGGTCCGGTTTTCTATCTCGCGGCGATCGCCTGCTTTGCAGTGCTTATCGTGCTTCTTTTCGGCGTGGGCAGCTTTGCCCGCGGCGGCGCGTTCAACAAGCGCAACGCGAACAAGATCATGCAGTTGCGCCTGTTGCTGCAGGCCATCGCTGTGGTCTTGATCGTCGCGGTCGCGCTGCTCCGGTAAGGCACGCACATGGTTGTCTTGAACCGCATCTACACCCGCACCGGCGATGGCGGCGACACAGCGCTCGGCAATGGCGAGCGGGTGGCGAAATTCTCTGCCCGGGTCAATGCTTACGGCACGGTCGATGAGCTCAACGCGACGCTTGGGCTGGCCCGGCTGCATGCCGAGGGCGCGCTCGACGCACAGCTCGGCGCAATCCAGAACGATCTTTTCGATCTTGGCGCGGATCTCTGCCGCCCCGACATGGCCGCCGATGCCAAGGCCGAATATGTGCCGCTGCGCATGACCGATGGCCAGGTCGACCGGCTGGAACAGGAAATCGACGCGATGAACGAGGCGCTGTCGCCGCTGCGCAGCTTCGTCCTGCCCGGGGGCTCGGCCCTGGCCGCGCATCTGCATCTGGCGCGCACAATCTGCCGGCGGGCCGAGCGGCTGACGGTCGAGCTTGGCCAGGGCGAAGAGGTCAACCCCGCAGCGCTGAAATACCTCAACCGCCTGTCGGATTGGATGTTCGTCGCCTCGCGCATCGCCAATGACGCTGGCGCGGCCGATGTTCTGTGGGTGCCCGGCGCCAACCGCTGAACCGGGCGGTCGCAGCGGCGGCCCCGCACACGCGCGTTAAGCGCATGTTGTCTGTCGGGTTTCCACCCACGACCCCGTGATCCATGTCTAGTTCCGCAATCAGCGCATGGGCTTATGGAAAATGGGCGCGATGGCGGGGAGCCTACACGCACCGGCGCCGGGCAGCTGAAAAACTCTAGAGCTTTAGCAGCAATGACGTGCTTTTTGGCAGCGGCTATGACCGAAACGAGGGCGGTGATGGCAAATATGAGCTCACTGCCGGCGGCACCGATCTCTTCATCTAAACCAAGGGCCATGACCTGATCGAAGACTTCCGCGCCGGCACCCGATATGATCGACCTCACCGCCCTGCGCGGCCGGAAAAGCTGGGCGGGTGTGCTGGAGGCAGCCAGCAACAGCGGCGACGACCTGGTCTTCGATTTCGGCAAGCACAGCCTTATGCCTTTCAGATGCCGCAGCCCGTCGAGCCCTTTGTAAGCCCCGCCGGGGAAGCGCCGCGCGCGCCTCGCCCTTTTGCAGGAGCCTTGCCCGCCGCGCCTTCAGTGACG
>JBCDDO010000412.1:0-2967 GCA_039180245.1 Pseudomonadota bacterium
CGCCGCCGCCGCCGCCTCCCGGCGTGCGTCCCCCCAACGCGCGCCCCCCCGGTGCGCGCCCACCGCCAGGGGCGCGGCCACCCGGTGCCCGTCCACCGCGTGCACCGCAACGGCCGACACGACGTCCACCTCGCCGTCGCTAAAGGTCGTGGCGCCGTCGCTCCGTCCGCACGGAGTGTCGCGCAACGCGGCCTTTCACATCGTCATCGGCTTCCGCTATTGATGGCCAGATCGGGCCGCATCACGAGCCCGGCAACGGGAAGGATGCGATGACCGAGGACAGCCGCGAGGAGCAACGGAAGGCTGCGCGCAAGGCGGCGCTCGATTTCCACGAATATCCGCAGCCCGGAAAGCTGGAGATCCGGGCGACCAAACCCCTGGCCACGCAGCGCGACCTGTCGCGGGCCTATTCGCCGGGTGTCGCCGACGCGTGTCTGGAGATCGAGAAGGACCCCATGGACGCGGTACGCTATACCGCGCGCGGCAATCTGGTGGCGGTCGTTTCGAACGGCACCGCGGTTCTGGGGTTGGGCGATATCGGCGCGCTGGCCTCCAAACCGGTGATGGAGGGGAAGGCCGTTCTCTTCAAGAAATTCGCCGGGATCGACTGTTTTGACATCGAGGTCGACGAGACCGATCCAGAAAAGCTGGCCGATATCGTTGCCGCATTGGAACCCACCTTCGGCGCGGTCAATCTGGAGGATATCAAGGCGCCCGACTGCTTCATCGTGGAAAAGCTTTGCCGCGAGAAGATGAACATCCCGGTCTTTCACGACGATCAGCATGGCACAGCGATTGTCGTGGCCGCCGCCGCGCTCAACGCTTTCGAGATCTCCGGCCGCAGGCCGAGCGATGTCAAGATCGTCTCGGTCGGTGGCGGGGCGGCCGGGATCGCCTGTCTGAACATGCTGCTCGCGTTGGGATGCAAGCGCGAGAATGTCTGGCTTTACGACCGCGAGGGGCTGGTCCATGCCGGCCGCAACCGGGGAATGACCCCGCAAAAGGCCGAATATGCCCAACCCGGCGGCGATGTTGCGATGATCGACGCTTTGGAAGGGGCGGATTTCTTTCTTGGCCTCGCCGGGCCCGGCGTTCTGAATGGTGAAATGGTGGCGCGCATGGCACGCCAGCCGGTGATTTTCGGCCTGGCCAATCCAACGCCCGAAATCATGCCCGAAGAGGCCAAGGCCGTGGCGCCCGATGCGATCATCGCCACCGGACGGTCGGACTATCCCAACCAGGTCAACAATGTCCTGTGCTTTCCGTTCATTTTCCGCGGCGCGCTGGATGTGGGCGCCACCGAGATCAATGAGGCGATGAAGGTCGCTGCGGCCAACGCCATTGCGCAGCTTGCGCGCGCGACCAGCTCGGCCGAGGCGGCTGCGGCCTATGAGGGCGAGCGGATGGTCTTCGGCCCCGACTATCTGATCCCCAAACCCTTCGACCGGCGGCTGATGCCGGAGGTTTCGACCGCCGTGGCCCGGGCGGCCATCGACAGCGGCGTGGCCACCCGACCGGTCGATCTGGACGCCTATCGCGCGCGGCTCAACGCCCGGGTGTTTCGAAGCTCGCTGGTGATGAAATCCGTTATGGAGGCCGCGCAATCGGCCGATCGCCGGGTGATCTTTGCCGAGGGCGAGGATGAGCGGGTGCTGCGCACCGCCCATGCGATGCTGGAGGATGGCATCGACACCCCGATCCTGATCGGGCGGCCCGAGGTGCTGGCCATGCGCTGTGAGCGGGCGGGCCTGCCGATCCGTCCAGGCGTCGATTTCGAGGCGGTCAATCCACAGGATGATCCGCGCTACCGCGATTACTGGGAGAGCTATCACCGCTTGATGGCCCGGCGCGGCGTGTCGCCCGCCCTTGCGCAAGCGATCATGCGCACAAACACCACCGCCATTGCCGCGGTCGCGGTGCATCGCGGCGATGCCGACAGCCTGGTCTGCGGCACGTTCGGCCAGTATCTGTGGCATCTCAACTATGTCAGCAACATTTTGGGACGGGACGGGCTGCAACCCATCGGGGCGCTGTCGCTCGTGCTTTTGGAAAAGTCCGAGATCTTTATTGCCGACACCCATGTGCATCCCGAACCCTCGGCAAACCAGATCGCCGAGACGGTGATCGCCGCGGCGCGCCATGTCCGCCGCTTTGGCATCGAGCCCAATATTGCGCTCTGCAGCCATTCCCAATTCGGCAACCTCAATGAAGGCTCGGGCCCCAAGGTTCGCGCCGCGCTCGCGATCCTGGACGCCGAGCCGCGCGACTTTGTTTATGAGGGCGAGATGCATTCCGACACCGCGCTCGATCCCGAACTGCGCTCGCGGATCTTTCCCGATTCGCGGCTTGACGGCACCGCGAATGTGCTGGTCTTTGCCAGCGCCGATGCGGCAAGCGCTTCGCGCAATGTGCTGAAGATGCTGGCCGGCGGGCTGGAGGTGGGCCCGATTCTGATGGGGATGGGCAACAAGGCCCATATCGTGACGCCGTCAATCACCGCGCGGGGGCTGTTGAACGTCGCCGGGCTGGCCGGGTCGCCCGTCCAGCATTACGGCTGAGCGGGACGACGGCGCACCGCTCTCTGTCGGTTCGGCATTGCCCTGCGGGGGCTGCGATTTGCCTTTGGCGAGCGGCCGTTTCGCACCCAATCTAAACTGGGCGGAGCCATAGCAGCACTCGTCGATGCGGCCAAGCTCATGGCGGCCGCGGCGGTTGGGGCGACGAGCATCGCGGCTTGGAGCGTTGGGCGATGCTCGTGGCGGTTGCGTTGGGCAGGCTCTGACGGCCGTGCTCAGAATTCCGAGCTGGGATCGGTGATCGCGTCGGCCGGGTCGGTGATGGCGGCGATGGGATCCTGCGCGCTGCGATCTTCATGGCGCTCGGATTTGTTGCGGCGTTTGGAGGTCGTGGCCGGCATGGGCTGTTCGACCACCGCGGTTTCGGGCAGCGCAGGTTCGATGACAACCG
>JBCDDO010000413.1:0-2967 GCA_039180245.1 Pseudomonadota bacterium
CGCGACCGGATCTTTCTGACCACCAAGGTCATGCAGGACCGGTTTGCCGATGGCACCGCTTTGGAAAGCGCCAAGGTCAGCGCGGACAAGCTCGGCGGGCCGGTGGATCTTTTGCTGGTGCATTGGCCACCCAAAGGAGTGGAGACGCTGGCGGTCATCGATGCGCTGGAGGAAATCCGGGCGGCGGGGCTCACCACCCATATCGGCGTGTCGAACTTCAATGTGCCGATGCTGACCGCGGCTGCGGGGCGGGCGACGATCCTCACCAACCAGGTCGAGTTCCATGCCCTGATCGACCAGGCACGGCTGAAGGCCGCGGCCGATGCGCTTGGGGTGCGGCTGACCGCCTATATGCCGATTGCGCGGGGCCGGGTTTTTGCCGAGGCGCCGGTCGCAGCGGCCGCGGAACGGCTGGACAAGACCCCGGCCCAGATCGCCCTGCGCTGGATCGTGCAGCAGGGGGTCACGGCGATCCCGATGTCGACCAAGACCGCCAATCTGCAGGCCAATCTGGCGGTGACGGAATTTGCTCTCTCCGACGCGGAGATGGCGGCCATCACCGCGCTGACCAAGGGCCATCAGCGGTTTTGCGAGCCCTATGATTGGGCGCCCGAATGGGATGCGGCGTGATGACCGCCCAAGGGCCGCTCGATCTGATCGGCATCGGCGAATGCATGGTCGAGTTTCGGGCCGAGCCGGTTGCAGGGCGGACGGATCTGATGCGCATGGCCTGGGGCGGGGATGTGATGAACAGCCTCGTCCATGCTTCGCGGCTTGGCCTTAAGGTAGGGTTTTGCAGCCGCGTGGGCGCGGATGCCTTCGGCCCCTGGCTGCGCGATGGCTGGGCGGCGGAGGGCATCGATCTGAGCCATGCGCCGCTGGTGCCGGGCGAGAACGGGATCTATTTCATCACCAATGACGCATCGGGCGAGCGGAGCTTTTCCTATCGCCGGGCGGGAAGTGCCGCCTCGCAGATGGACCGCACGGATCTCGACGAAGCCTGGCTGCGCGCGGGCCGCTTTGTGCTTTTGTCGGGCATCACGCAAGCCATCTCGCCCTCGGCCGCGGCCCTGACCGAAGCCGCCGCCCAAGCGATGGGGCCCGCCGAGGGCGCGGCAGAGAGCGGGGGCGGCGCGGTGTTCGACCCCAATCACCGGCCGGCGCTTTGGGAAAGCCGCGGCGGACAGGCAGCGGCGCGTGCCGCGTTTGCGGCGGTCGCACCCCATGCCGCCTGGCTGATGCCAAGCTATCCCGACGACACCGTGTTGTTGGGCGCGCCCGTGGCCTCGGCCCAGGACGCGCTGGCGGGGTTCGTGTCTGCGGGCCGGGGCCAGGTGGCCATGAAGATGGGCGGCGAGGGTGTGCTGCTGGCCGGCCCGCAGGGTGTGACCCATGTGCGCGGCCAGAAGGTGACCAGCATCGTCGACACAACAGGCGCCGGGGATGCGTGGAATGCCGCGTTTCTTGCCGGGCTGTTGCGGGGCAAAGCCCCGGTCGAAGCCGCGGCCGCGGCCAATGCCCATGCCGCGGGTGTGCTGGCCTATCCAGGCGCGGTGCCCGCGCGGGAGGAGAGCTGAGGCCGTACTGTGTGGCACGCAGGCGCCGCGCCGGTTGCAAGAGGCGCTGGCCAACCCGCACCCAAAACCGCGCTCACTCCTCGATGACATCATCGCCGGCCGCATGGCAGAGTGCCGCGACATCCGGGATGGTCAGGTTCCGCGCGCCATTGAGCTTGATCGTCCCGTCGCGCTTCAACGCCCCGATCTGGCGGCTCACCGTCTCGATGGTCAGGCCCAGATAGTCGGCCATGGCTTCGCGGGTCAGGGGCAGGTCGATCTCGATCCCGTCCCAGGGCGGGCGCTTGCGCAGACCGGCCCGCCTGCGCATGACAATCGACAGGAAGCTCGCGATTTTCTCGCGCGCCGTCTTGCGCCCCAGCACGACCATCCATTCCCGCGCCGCGTCGAGCTCATCGAGGGTCATGTCCAAGAGCCGGTTGCGCAGATCGGCGGAATCGCTCAAAAGCCGCTCGAACCGCCGCCGGTCAAACAGGCACAGCGTCACCTCATCGACCGCCACGGCATCATATTGCGCCGTTTCATGCTGGACCCGGCCGACAAAATCGCCGGGAAAGAGCAGGCCCACGGTCTGGCGCCGCCCATCGGCCAGGATCCGCGACATCGACACCACGCCCTCGACGATGGAGCCGAGCTTTTCGAGCGGCTCGCCGGTGGCGGCAATCTCCTCGCCCGGCAGATAGGTGCGGTAGCTCTTGATCGCCTCAAGCAGCGACAGTTCGCTCGACGATGAATAGGCACAGACGGCACGATCTCGGATCGGACAATGCTGGCATCGGATCGCAGGCGCGCGGTCTTCTCGGCTCGATGAGTAGACCGTCATCCTGAGCCTCCCTCCTTCGGACCGGCACAACCAACTGTGGCGAGTGCCGGGCGATCTTGCAATCCCCCATCGGCTGAGGCCTAGTGGCGGCCTGCGTCTCGCATGTTCTGGGGGGCCCGTCGCGGGCGACGCAATGCCGGTTCAACTGCACCATCACAAGCTGTCGCCCTTTTGCCGCAAGCTGCGCCTGGTTCTGGCCGAGAAAGGTGTGGAGACGGCCCTGATCGAGGAGCGGTATTGGGAGCGGCGCACCGAATTCCTGCGCCTGAACCCAGCGGGCAAGGTGCCGGTGCTGGAGATCGATGGGCGGGTGCTGAGCGACAGCGGCGCGATCTGCGAGTATCTCGAAGAAACCCGGCCCGAGCCGCCGCTTCTGGCCGGCACGCCGGCCGAGCGGGCCGAGATCCGCCGGCTGGTGAGCTATTTCGACGACAAGTTCCACCATGAGGTGACGGTCAATCTGCTGCATGAGCGGGTCACCAAGCGGCTGTCGCGCGCGGGCCATCCCGACAGCCTGCGGTTGAAAGCGGGGCTTGCCGCGATCCGCTACCATCTCGACTATATCGA
>JBCDDO010000414.1:0-2966 GCA_039180245.1 Pseudomonadota bacterium
CGATCCCTTCCAGGATCTCGCCCAGGCCGGCCTGCGGTTTGGGCTTTGACGGCTGTCGCTGTGCCGCCTTGCGTTGCTGCGCGGCCCGCGCTTCCTGGGCACGCCGAGCTTCCTGGGCGCGCTTTGTCTCTTGGGCACGCCGCGCTTCTTGGGCACGCCGCGCTTCCTGGGCGCGCTTTGTTGCCTGAGCGCGATCGTGCTGCAGCTCAGTGTTCGACCGCAGGGCCGGGTGGTTGCAACTGTCATTCGTGCATGTGCCCCAAGCATAGGTGTACATACCGCAATTCGGGCAACTCTCCATGGCCACAGCCCCTAATGTCATGATCGATGCCCGCAAGATTGCCGCGCAGGGCTTGTCCGGCAAGCGCCCGGAGAGGCATTACAGGAATTGCAATCTGGCGCCGTCCGGGGGCTTGTATCCGCCACCTGCCCCACGCCGATCCGACCCGACCGACAGGAGCCTGCGCATGTTGATCGATCTTCGCACCGACCCGGGCTGGATGGATGCGGTTCTGGCGCTCAACGCGCGCTTTGAGACCGAAACCAGCCCGCTCAGCGCCGATCAACTGCAGGGCCTGTTGGACCAGTCCGTTCATGCTCCGGCCTGGGTGATCGGCCCTCCAGCCGAATCGCCTGCCAAACCTCCCATTGATGCATCAGCCGCGCCCCCCACCCAGCGCCCCGGCGCCCCGGGCGGCACAGCAATTCTGGGCGGCTTTCTGATCGCCCTGGGTCCGGATGCAAGCTATGACAGCCCGAATTACCGCTGGTTCCAGGCCCGCGGCGGGCGGTTTGCCTATGTCGACCGGGTCATCGTCGCGCCCGAGGCCGGCCGCGGCGGCATCGCCCGCGCGCTTTACGCCGATCTGGCAAGGGCGGCACTGGCGGCAGGGCTCGCGGAGATCACCTGCGAGGTCAACCGCATACCGCCCAACCCGGCATCGGACGCATTTCACGCCCGGCTCGGCTTTGCCGAAATCGGCCGCATGCAGACCGGCGCCAAGACCGTGCGCTTCCTGTCCCTGCCCGCAGCGGCAGGTGCCGCGGGGGGCGCAGCAGCGGGCACAGAGGGCTCTTCCGCGGCACCGCAAACTCTGGCATGACATCCCCATGTCCGACGGGTTTTTGAAGGATCTTCGGCCACGCCCGCCGCGCGGGTCCTATGACGCCGCGCTCGGCGCCCTGCGCGCCTCCACCCGCACCCGCATCGCCCAGATCGACAGCGGCGTCGCGCCCCACCCCAATCTGGGTTTTCTGGGCGAGGAGATCGACGGCGCCCCGACCAACATCCAGATCGATGACGGGATCAATTTCTACGACCCCGAGATCGACCCGCGCCCGGTCTCGCCCCTGCGCCGGGCGCCGGACCCGCTGGCGCCCTTCATCGAATATCCCGATCACGGGGTGAAAACCCTCTCGGTCATCCTGGGCGAGACCTCCGAGCTTGTCGGCGTCGCACCCGGCGCACGCGTGGTGCCCTATCGCATCGCCAATGGCCCGCTTTTTCGCGACACCGGCGGGCCGTTTCTGGGCGGCCGTGCGGCGACCGCAGCGCTCGGCCAGGCAATCGAGGCGGCCATCGCGCTCAACCCGCCGGCCCGGGTCATCAGCATCTCGATGGGCAATCCCGGCGCGGTCGGGGTCTTTGAGTGGATCCGCCAGCTTTTGGGCGGCTCCATCGGGCTCGACCGCGCCACCGCCCGCGCCGTCGACCGGGCCTATGAGGCGGGCATCATCATCGTCTGTGCCGCTGGCCAGGTGATCGACCGGGTGGTCTATCCCGCCGCCTATAGCCGCACCATCGCCGTGGGCGGGTTTGACAGGCGCGGTGCGCTTTTCGAGCATTACCCGCCCGATGGTTATGCCCATCCCGACAAGGTCGATATCTGGGCCCAGACCCAGCGCATCAACCGCGCAAGCTATCTGTTGGAGGCGAACCCTCCCAGCCCGATCCATGCCGACGATCCGCGCAACACCGAGGCCGAACCCTCCGGCACCTCCTATGCCGCCCCGCAGGTGGCCGCGGCCGCCGCCCTTTGGACCGAGCGGCATTTCGACCGGCTCGAACAGCTTTTTGCCGCCGAGCGCTGGAAGATAGTGGAGAGCTTCCGCCGCGCCCTGCGCGAGAGCGCGGCCCAGGAGCAGGCGAGCCTGAGGGGCAACCGCACCACCCAGATCCGCGCGCTCGACATCCCCGCCCTGCTGGGCAAAGCACCGCCCGAGGTCACGGGCGGGCCGGCCGACCGCGCAACTGGCCAGGGCCGGTTCTAGTCCGGCGGCGCGATGTTCAGGCTCTTGCTGGTCGTCAGCTCAAGGCGCGGCGTGCAGAAATGAAGCTCGACTCGGCCTTCGTGGCGATGGCGGACCCAGAGCACCTCATATTGCGTTCATCGTATCGTTGCTGCAGGGTTATGCTGATAGCCCTTAAGTAGAAAAAGGAATGAAATTGTCTTCGCTCCCCTACCTTTCCTCACCCGGCAACATCGACAAAGCTCTCAACGGGATAAAGTCTGCGGCTGTTCCCGAAAGAGTAAGTCAGGACTTCGTGAAAACAATCCTCAAAATCACAGGCGGTTCTGGGGCTCAAATGACCGCGTTCCTAAAGAAAATTGACTTCGCAAATGCAGATGGTTCCCCAACGGCGCTGTATACTCAATTTAGAAATCCATCGTCCTCAGGCAAAGCTGCAGCCCAAGCAATAAAGCAAGCATACGCAAGGCTTTATGTTCGAAATGAATTTATGCACGAATTATCTGATAAAGATCTTTTGGGTTTGATTGTTGAAGAAACTGGGCAAGCACACGACGCAAAAACTGTCAAACTGGCACACTCTTGTATCAAAGCGCTAAAGGGCCACGTTGATTTCTCCAGTGATGCTACGGTTGAGGAAGCCCCAGTAGATGCCGCGGTTTCCGCATCCGGTAATCAGGCATTTTCCCCGAGTGCTGTTGGCATAGAGAACTCGC
>JBCDDO010000415.1:0-2951 GCA_039180245.1 Pseudomonadota bacterium
GGAGTTTATTGCCCTGTCCAGTGTGTTCGGGGCCACGGCGGCGATGTCTTACGGCATTCTGGGCCAGCCGCTGCCGGCAGCCGCGCAGGGCACGCCGAAAACCGGCGGCACGTTGAAGGTGGGGATGCGCATTCTCGACCTGAAAGACCCGCGCACCTTCGACTGGACCGAGCCGGCCAATGTCACCCGCCAGTTTTGCGAACCGCTGGTGCGCTGGGACATGGATTTCTCCTTCAAGGGCATGTTGCTTGAGGATTGGGAGGTCTCGGACGATGTGAAGACCTACACGCTGCGGCTGCGCCAGGACGCGGTGTGGAACAATGGCGATGCCTTCACGGCCGAGGATGTGGTCTTCAACATCAATCGCTGGTGCGACCGCTCGGCCGAGGGCAATTCGATGGCCGCCCGCATGGCCTCGCTCATCGATGAAGCGACCGGCCTGGCGCGCTACGGTGCGATTGAGGTTCTCGACGACAAAACCGTGCAGCTCAACCTGCTGTCGCCCGACATCTCGCTGATCCCGGCCATGTCGGATTACCCCGGCCTGATCATGCATCGCAGCTATGACCCGGAGGTGGGTCTGGCCAATTCGCCCATCGGGACCGGCCCGTTCGAGCTTGTCGATTACGAAGTCGGCGTGGGCGCGAGCGTCAAGCGGCGCGAAAACGGCAGCTGGTGGGGCGGCGAGGTCTATCTCGATGCGGTCGAGTTCATCGATTACGGCACCGATTCCTCGGCCATGGTCGCGGCCTTCGAGGCTGAGGAAATCCATGTCAACGACCAGTCGACCTCGGACATCGTTGAGGTGATGGATGCCATCGGTCTGATCCGCAAGGAAAAGGCGACCGCGTCGACCATCGTGTGCCGCATGCGCCCCGACGAGAGCCCCTTCGACAGCAAATTGGTTCGCAACGCGGTGCAGCTGGCCGTCGACAATTCGGTGGTGCTGGAGCTGGGCTTCAACGATCTGGGCGATCCGGCCGAAAATCACCATGTCGGCCCGATGCATCCCGAATATGCTGAACTGCCGGTGATTGCGACCGACAAGGCCAAGGCTGCCGAAATGCTGGCCGAGGCCGGCCATGCCGACACCGAGATGGAGCTCATCTCGATCGATGGCGATTGGCGCACCCTGGTCACCGATGTGATCGCGGCCCAGATGCGCGAAGCCGGCATGAACGTCAAACGTCGGGTGATCCCGGGCTCGACCTTCTGGAACGATTGGACGAAATACCCGTTCTCGACCACAAATTGGGGTGCGCGTCCGCTCGGCGTCCAGGTGCTGGCGCTGGCCTATCGCTCCGGTGAGGCCTGGAACGAATCGGGCCATGAGAACCCGGATTTCGACGCAAAGCTCGCCGAGGCCGTTGGCGTCTATGACGCCGATGCCCGCCGGGAGATCATGGCCGAGCTGCAGACCATGCTGCAGGACAGCGGCGCGATCATCCAGCCGTTCTGGGCCAAGGAAATCCTGCACCATGTCGAGGTGGTGCAGGGCTATGAGCGCCACCAATTCCGCGAGATGCATCTGGAAAAGGTCTGGATCGACGCCTGATCGCGGACCAGGCCGACGCCTGGATCCGGAGCCTGACCCGGGGCCGCCTGTCACAGGGCGGCCCCTTTTTCTGCGGAGGCCGCACATGTCTGTCATCTATCCCTTCACCGACCCGGTGGTCGCGGCCGAACTGCCCCCGCGCCAGATCGTGGCGGGCGATGGCTGCTGGGTGACCGATGATGCCGGGCACCGGTTTTTCGACGCGGTGGCCGGTCTTTGGTGCAGCCCGCTGGGCTTCAACCCGCCCCGGCTGGCCGAGGCCGCCAAGGCCCAGATGGACCGGCTGGGCTATTACCACAGCTTCATGGGCCGCGGCTGTGCGGTGACCACCGAGCTTGCCAGGAAACTCACCCCGCTCCTGCCGGCGCCGCTGGCGCATGTCTTTTTCGGCACCACCGGGTCGGACGCGGTCGACACCGCTATCAAGCTCATGCGCTATGCCCAGATCGCCCGCGGCAGGCCCGACAAAATGCGGGTGATCGCGCGGGAGGGGGCCTATCACGGCTCGGGGCATGTGTCGGCTGCCCTCACCGCGATGCCCTATTGCCATGACGGCTTCTCGCTGCCTGGCGAGGCGGTGCTGCGCACGGGCCGCCCGCATTACCTGCGCGATGCCGCACCCGGAGAAAGCGAGGTCGCGTTTTCGCGTCGCCGTGCCCGCGAGCTCGACGCGCTGATCCGAAGCGCCGATCCCGGCACCATCGGCGCCTTTATCGGCGAGCCGGCGCTGGGTGCCGGCGGGGTGATCCTGCCGCCCGAGGGCTATTGGGCGGAGGTCCAGGAGGTGCTGGCCCGCCATGACATCCTGCTGATCGCCGATGAGATCATCACCGGCTTCGGCCGCACCGGCCATTGGTTCGGCTGTGGGCGTTGGGGCATCCGGCCCGACATGATGACCATGGCCAAGCAGCTCACCGCCTCGGTGTTCCCGCTGTCGGCGGTGGCGCTGTCTGGCGATCTTTTCGACAGCATCGCGGCGCAAGCCCATGCGTTTGGGATTTTGGGCCATGGTTTTACCTATGGCGGGCATCCGGTCGGGGCGGCGGTCGCGCTGGAAACACTGGCGATCTATGAGGAGCTGGATTTGCCGGCGCATGTCCAAACCCTGGGTGTGCATCTGGGCCGCGCGCTCGACCCGCTGCGCAGCCTGCCTGGGGTTGCCGAGATCCGCCGCGCCGGGTTGCTGGCCGCTGTTGAAATGCAGAGCGACACGCGCTTGGGTGAAGAAATCGGGCGTCGCGTTGTGGCCGAGGCCGAGACGCGCGGCGTCTTCTTTCGGACCATCGGACCGGTGGTCGCCGTCAGCCCGCCCTATATCGTCACAGAAACGGACATTGCCATGCTGGGCCGCGTTCTACAGGAGAGCATCTCGGCTGCGCTCGGCTGAGGCTTGTCA
>JBCDDO010000416.1:0-2943 GCA_039180245.1 Pseudomonadota bacterium
CCGCGGCGCACCGGCACCCCCCAATCGAGATCGCGGGTGATGCCGCGATCCTGCAGCCCATCGCCATCGCGCAGCCATTTCTTGGCAATCGAGGTCGACAGCACCGGCCAGTCGGTCTTGCTCTCGATCCAGGCCTCCAGCCGGTCGCGCATCGCCGATTGGCGCAGATAAAGATGCGCCGTCTCGCGCACCTCCAGATCGGTCGAGCCCGAAATGGCCGAGCGCGGGTTGATCAAATCGGTCGGGTCGAGCTGCTTGGTGCAGTTCTCGCACTGATCGCCGCGGGCGCTGTCATAGCCGCAATTGGGGCAGGTCCCCTCGATATAGCGATCGGGCAGGAACCGCCCATCGGCATGGGAATAAACCTGCCGCTCGGTCACCTCCTCGATCAGCCCGGCATCGGCCAGCCGCCCGGCAAAATGCTGGGTCAGCGCATGATTGCGCGCCGAGGAGGAGCGCCCGTAATGATCGAAGGACAGCCCGAACCCGTCGGCCAGCCGCTTTTGCACCGCATACATCTCGGCGCAATATGCGGCCACCGGCTTGCCGGCCGTGGCCGCGGCCAGTTCGGCCGGGGTGCCATGCTCATCGGTTGCGCAGATGAACATCACCTCATGGCCCCGCGCGCGCATGTAGCGGGCATAGACGTCCGACGGGAGCTGTGAGCCCACCAGATTGCCCAGATGCTTGACCCCGTTGATATAGGGCAGCGCGGAGGTGATGAGGATGCGTGCCATCGGTCCTTTCCCTTTGGTCAGAGGCCGCATCTCATACGCGCTTTGTCCCCAGGCGTCACCCCTTGGCGGCGGTCGGTTTGGGCCTGCGCCGCAGCATCCGCCCGATCAGGAAACTGGTCCGCGGGGTATAGCGATAGGCGGTGCGGGTCGCGGCCACGGGGCGGCGGGTCATGCGGTAAAACCCAAACAGGATCAGCGCCAGATGCGCCGCCCCGATCAGCGCAAACAGGGCACCCGGCCCCTGCGCCTCGATCAGCGCCGACGCGCCCAGGGGGGCCGCAATCGCCCCCACCGCATAGAGAAACATCAGCGAGGCATTGAGCTCGGTGATCTCCTCGCGCCGCGCGAAATCATTGGCATGCGCGGTGGAGAGCGAAAAGAGCGGCATCGTGGCAAAGCCAAACGCCCCGGCCGCCAGAAAAGCCGCCGCGCCGGCCGGGCTGGTCGCGGTGATCGCCATGCAGACCAGAAGCGCCAGCGCCGAGGTGCCGATCAGCACCCAGCGCCGGTCGAACTTGTCGGCCAGCCAGCCCGCGGGGATCTGCGCCAGCGCCCCGCCCAGAATGCCGGCGGCCAGGAAAAACCCCACCTCGCGCGGCTCCAGGCCGATCCGCGCGCCATAGATCGGCCCGACCATCCGAAAGGCCGGCATGGTCACCCCCGCGGCCATCACGCCGGCCACGCCCAGCGGCGACAGGCGGATCGCGGCCAGCGGGCGCAGCCGCGGCGCCTTGGGGGTCTCGGGCTCCACCGCGCTGGTCAGCGTCAGCGGCAACAGGCACATCACGCAGAGGATCGCGAGGATGTTGTAGGAGATATAGGAGGCAGGCTCCAAAAACCCGATCATCGCCTGGCTGATCAGCGAGGCGCCCAGATCGACCAGCCGATACACCCCCAGCACCCGCCCGCGCGTGGCATTGGTGACCTTGGCCTGCATCCAGACCTCGGCCACGGTATAGGCGCCGGCCACGGCAAAGCCGGTCATGATGCGCAGGCCGGCCCAAAGCCCGGGCTCGACCAGCAGCGGATGCGCCACCGCCCCGATCGCACCCACCGCGGCAAAGGCAGCAAAGGCGCGGATATGGCCCACCCCGCCCATCAGCCGCGGCGCCAGCCAGCAGCCCACAAAGAAGCCCACGAAATGCGCCGAGCCCAGCAGCCCGATCTCGGTGGTCGTGAAGCCCGCAGCCAGCCCGCTCAGCGCATCCAGCGGCCCAAGCGCGCCCGAGCCGAGCTGCACAAACGAGATCGACGCAAAAAGCGCCGCGAATGAGATGATCAGGCGCATCGACGCCCCCCTTACGCGCCAGATTGTCCGGCCGCAGCACTTGGCGCCCGCCCCCACGCGACATGTCCAAGACGCCACCGACCTTGTGGCCGGCCCGAACCGGCGGTGTTTGGGAAACCCCTGGGAAACCCCTGGGCAACCCTTGTGCGGTCTTCGGGCAGTCCCTGGGCAGTCGATGGGCAGTCCCTGGGCCGTCCCTGGGCGGTCTCGACGCAATGACCTGCGGCGGTCCTTGGGCGCCGCTATGGGCGAGCGCATCCGGCGGGCGGTTTGTTGCGGCGCGGCCTTGGGGCATTCGACCAGTTCGCCTGCCGCCGCCCATTTCAGTGCCGTTCGGCAAGGCGGATGCCGGCACGGGCGATCCGGTTCTCGCAGCGGGTGCGGCATCGGGCAGTTCGGCCCTCTCCTCACCCCATGCCTTGGGGCGGGCACCGCGATCATCGGCAGAACCTGCGACCCGCTCATGTGGGGTCCCGGTCGCGCCCGCATGGTCGCGAATACCCGATGCCAAATGCCCCGCATCGCTGCGATCTATGGCTCTGCCTTGACGGGGAGTGGGCCGGGACGCTGCGCGGCAAGCGGCGGCGCCCGAACAGCCTGAAACCCGCAAAGCCGGGTGACCGCAGGCCGCCCGACACCGGGCGCGGACCCTCAAGGCGGCGGCAGATCCCCGGCCTTCCACAGGCGCATCGATGCGTGCGGGGGCAAATCAGCGGGTCCGGCGTCACTGCCCTTGGTTGGAACGCGCGCCGGCGCCCGGCGACATGCGCCGGGTTTGCCCCCCGCTGTCGTCCCGGCAACTATACAAATGTTTGTCATCCGGTTCGAGATACTGCATTAACTCGAATGACTTCACAAAACCAATTCATATTTTCAATTTCCATGACAATTTTTATATTGTTTGCAAATGTGAGTCAA
>JBCDDO010000417.1:0-2938 GCA_039180245.1 Pseudomonadota bacterium
CTCCAATGCGGCCTCGATTGGCCCGGTGCCGCGCAGCGAGACCTCGGCAGTGGGCGGCCGAACGCCAAGCTGAGGGATGTGGAAGCGTGAGCCGGCAAGGTCGATTTCGCCCGATGGCAGACGCGCCACGCCCTCCTCCACCCCGACTGTGAAGGTTGAGAGGGTCAGATGGCCCTGGCCAGAGGCGTCTTCGATGGCCGGCAGGCCCGGCACCGGCACGGCCTGTGCATCGCGATAGTCAAACACCATGTCGAGATCGGGCGCAGCGCCGCTCAGATTGAGCCGTCCCCATACCCGGTCGACCACGCCTTGCGACAGACGGGTGTCGACCCAAAGCCGGGCACCGGGCGCAGGCCCAATCGGCCAGAGGGCGAGCAGATCCGCGACCCCCAGGGTGCGGCCCCGAAAATCCAACGTGCCGGTCCAGCGCTCCGGGTTTTGGAGGAACAGGCCCGAGAACGCAAACCGGGCATCGCCCATGGCCAGCTCAGCATGGCGCAGCGCCACCGTCATCGGCGCAAGATCGATGCCGATCTCCAAAGCGCCGGCATCAAAGCTCACCGGGGCTGCCAGCCGGCCCGGCAGATCGGGCGCCAGGGTGTCGAGCCCGATGCGCGCCTCCAGCCCGGTCAGCGTGGGACCGTTGCGCAAAAGCTCGGCCGTGCCCGAGGCCTCGATGCGTCCCGCCTCGGTGTAAAGCGCCAGGCGCGACAGGATCATCTGATCGGCGCGCCCGTCAATCGCCAGATCGAGCGCTGCCGATGTCAGCCCGAGGCCGGGCCCTGCCCCCAAAGCCAGCCGCCCCGGATCGGCCGAAAGCTCTGCGGTCAGATATCGCAGCCGGCCATCGAGCTGGAGATCGAGACTGAGCCGGCCGTCCAGCGGCGCTTCAACGGCCCGCAGCCAGGTCAGCGCCGGGAATTGGGCGGTGAGATCGTCGGGACGCAGATTGTTAAAGCGCGCCAGAACCGACACCGCATCGGCGCCCGGCACATAGCGCACATCGAGCGCAAGATCGGTCGATGCAGGCGCGGGCACCAGGACGGGCGCGGCAAGTGGACCGGCAATCGGGTCGGGCAATGGCCCATGCCCCGAGGGCGGCACGGCAAGGTCCTGGGGCGGCGGGGCATCGCCAGACAGACGAAGCCGCAGCGCCCCGACCAGCGCAGCGTCGGCCCGGCTCAGCACCAGCGTCGCATCATCGGTTTCCCAGCGCCGCCCGGTGATGTCGTCGGTATAGACCAGATGAATGTCGCTCAGCAAAATCGACGACAGCTCGCGCAATAGCGGCAAGTCGCCCTTTGCGAACCTGGCCAAAAACGCGGCAAAGGCTGCCCCGCCATCCGGACCGCGACGGTCGATATCCCGGTCTTTGGCAGGTCGAGGGTCGGTGCCCTGGCGATCGGGGCTTTGCCGCGGGGTCGCTTGGTCCTGCGAATTTGCGATCTCCTCGTGCGCTGCCGTGTCAGGCGCGCGTTCAGCCGGGACAGCGGCTTCCAAGGCGTCCGGCGGCGGCGCCTCGCTTGACGGCGCTGCGGGGTCCGGCTTGGGCGCAGGTGTTGCATCCTGGGCGACGACGTGAAGCAAGCTCAGATCGAACCGGCCCTCGCGGTCGCGGGTCACTTGCCCCCGGGCGCCGAACAGAAACAGCTCCGTCGGCCGGACATCGCCCAACAGCGCATCGGCCACCCGAAAGCGGGCCCCGATCTGAGGCGCCGAGATCAAAAGCCGCCCGGCCTCGTCGCGCAGCTCGACATCGGTCAGCCGGATGCCCGACGGGTTCTCCCTCCCCTCGCCCAACACGAAAACAGCGCCCCCGACGCGCAGATCCGCCCCGCCCAGACGCGCACCGAGCTCAGCCTCGGCAATGCGGGCCAGGAACGGCAGCTCGACCGGCCCCAGCGACAACCGGAAGGTGATCAGCAACACCAGCGCGAGCGTCAGCGCAAAGCTGCCGAGCAGCGCCGACACGACCACCCGAGCGCCGCGCCAGGCCAGCCCCGCACGGCGGGTCCGCCGAACCCGATCGGAGCGCGCCTGAGCACGCCGCGCCGCACCATGCACCCGATCGGATGCGCTGGGTCTTGCCGCGCTTATGATGCGTCGCCCTGCGGCCATTCTGCTTCCTGAGCCCGCCGGAGGGATCGCTTTGCGATGCCCGACTTGCTCTCTCCGGCGGCGGGTCTCGTTGTCACCTCTGCCGGCCGATCTACCTCACCCCTCGCGCTAACCATACCTGTTCTCAACGGAAAGCAGAAGGACGACCACACGGATGAGCGAAAAAATTGCAGCCGGGGCGCTGGCGCCTGACTTTACCCTGCCCCGCGACGGCGGCGGCGAGGTCACGCTGTCGGCCCATCGGGGCCAGACGGTGGTTTTGTACTTCTATCCCAAAGACGACACCTCTGGATGCACCAAGGAGGCTATTGGCTTTACCGAGGCCGCGGACGCCTTCGCCGAGGCCGGCGCGGTCGTGATCGGCGTGTCAAAGGACAGTGTCGCCAAGCATGACAAATTCATCGCCAAGCACGGGCTGAAGGTGATCCTGGTCAGCGATGCCGACAGCGATGTGTGCGAGACCTATGGCGTTTGGGTGGAAAAATCGATGTATGGCAAAAAATACATGGGCATTGAGCGGTCGACCTTTTTGATCGATGCCGAGGGCAAGGTCGCGCAGGCCTGGATCAAGGTGAAGGTGCCGGGCCATGTCGACGCGGTGCTCGAGGCCGTCACCGCGCTTTGACCATGTCAGAAGCGCCCAAGTCGAACCCAGAGCCGCATCCCGCGCAGCATCCTTTGCCCGAGCCGCTGCCTGCAACGCTTGCGGGCTGCGCCGAGGCGGTGCTGCGCTGCGGCGATGCGCGCGCCAAGGCGGCCCTGTCGCGGCGCGCGGCCGATGCCTGGGTCGCCAGCCGCGCGGCAGGTCGGCCCATGGCGC
>JBCDDO010000418.1:0-2931 GCA_039180245.1 Pseudomonadota bacterium
CGACAAGATGTATGGCAAGCGCTATTACGGCAAGGCGATCAATCTGAGCCACAAGCTGCGCGCGGCCTATGACGCGGTGCTGGCCGATTGCGATATGCTGTTGATGCCGACGCTGCCGATGGTTGCGACCAAGCTGCCCGAGCCTGGGGCGAGCCGCGAAGAGATCTGTGCGCGTGCCTTCGAGATGCTGGGCAACACCTCGCCCTTTGACATCACCCACCATCCCGCGATCTCGGTGCCCTGCGGTCTGTCGGACGATCTGCCCGTCGGGCTGATGCTGGTGGGCAAGCTCTGGGGCGAGAAGGTGCTCTACCAGGCCGCGCATGCCTTTGAACAATCGGGCGACTGGACGGGGTTCTGAGCCGATGACCATGCCCCTTACCCCCAAGGCGTCGGAGCTGCGCGACATCGGCACAAAGCTGGGTGTCGATTACAGCGAAGCCGATATCGACTTCATCGGCGAGGCCATCGGCCCCTTCGTGGCCGCGGCGAATGCTGCAATGCGGCTGCCCGACAATCTGCCGGTCGTGACCTATCCTCGCACCCCGGGCTGGCAGCCCGAGGCCGAGGACAACCCCCTCAACGGCTGGTATTGGCGCACCGAGATCAAGGGCGCGCCGGAGGGTCCGCTCTCCGGCAAGACCGTCGCGTTGAAGGACAATGTGCTGCTGGCCGGCGTGCCGATGATGAACGGCGCCTCGATGTGGCAGCACTACGTGCCCGAGGCCGATGCCACCGTGGTCACGCGCCTGCTCGATGCGGGGGCGACGATCACCGGCAAGGCGCATTGCGAGTATTTCTGCCTGTCGGGGTCGAGCCATTCCAATGCGCTCGGCCCCTGCCACAACCCGGTGAAACACGGCTATTCGGCCGGCGGGTCATCCTCGGGCTCGGCTGCATTGGTCGGCGCCGGGGCGGCGGATCTGGCAATAGGCGGCGATCAGGGCGGCTCGATCCGGATGCCGGCCTCGTTTTGCGGGATTGTCGGGCTGAAGCCGACCCACAGCCTGGTGCCCTATACCGGCATCTGCTCGATGGAAGTGTCCATCGACCATGCCGGGCCGATGACCCGGACGGTGGCCGACAATGCCGCGATGCTCGAGGCCATTGCCGGGCCCGATGGCTGGGATGCGCGCCAGCAGACGGTGACCGTGCATCCCTATACCGAGGCGTTGGAGAAGGGCGTCGAAGGGCTGCGCATCGGCGTCGTCAAGCAGGGTTTTGGTTTGCCAGAAAGCATGGCCGAGGTTGACAGCGCTGTGTTCTCGGCCGTTGAAGCGTTCTCGAAAATGGGCGCTGAGATCTCCGAGATCTCGGTCCCCGCCCATACCGGTATTGGCGATATCTTCATGCCGATGATTGCCGAAGGTATGGTGCGTCAGCTCACCTTCGGCGGCGGGCTGGGCTCGGGCGCCTATGGGTTCTACCCGCGCAGTCTTTTGGAGAAAAACCTCGCCACGGCTGATCGGGGCAATGAGTTCCCCGACACGGTGCTGGCGATGGCGACCTTTGGCGCTTGGGTGATGGAGAAATATGGCGGCCGGGTCTATGCCAAGGGGCAGAACCTGCGGCCCTATTTCCGCGCGCAATACGCCAAGGTGTTCGAGGGCGTGGATCTGCTGCTGATGCCGACCACCCCGATGACGGCAATGAAGCTGCCCGACGCCGAGACAAGCCGCGAGGATTGGCTGCAACAGGCCTGGTGCATGCTCGCCAACACCTCGCCCTATGACTATACCGGCCATCCGGCGATCAGCCTGCCCTGCGGGATGACCAGCGAAGGCTTGCCGGTGGGGCTTCAGTTGGTGGGGCGGCATTTCGATGAGCCCAGCATCTATCGTGCGGCGGCGGCTTTTGAGAACGCCCATGGGGTCGGTCCCGGGGGGGAGTGATGCTGCTCACCCGGATCCTCGGCCTTGCCGGGGATCCCGACCTGCACGATCGGATCCACAAGCTCGACCATGACGGAATGGTCGAGATCATCGCGGTGCCCGAGGCCGAAGCCGCCCGCCGCCGGTTGCGCGCGGTGACCGACCGGGGGCGCGATTGTGCCATTGCGCTCGACCGCGCGCAGCGGCTCTCCGACGGGGCGGTGCTGCACCTCTCAGACGATCTGGCGATCCTGGTGCGGCTCGACGGCGGTGCCCGGCTGCGGCTGGTGCCTGGAGATCTCGCCTCGGCGATGCGGCTGGGGCATTGGTGCGGCAACCTCCATTGGCGGGTCGAGTTCGGTGCGGGCCATATGGATGTGATCCTGGAGCGGCCGGAGGCCGAGTACCGCGACCGGCTGCGCGATCTGCACGGGCTCGCCAGCTTCGAGATCGTCGGGACGTGAGCCTCACCCTCCTCACCGCGCTGCAATTTGGCGATGCCGGCTTTCCCTCGGGCGGGTTTGCCCATTCCTGGGGGCTGGAAACGGCGCTGCGGGATGGGCGGCTCGACCGCGCCAGCCTGCCAGCCTGGATGGAGGCCGAGATCTGCGACCGCTGGGCGCCGTTTGATCGGGTGGCCCTGGCCGGGGCCTGGGCCTCATCGGCGGGGGCCGACTGGTGCGAAACGGTCGATGCGGCCTATTGGTCGGAAACCCATCGGTTGCGGTCTTTGGAGGCCGGGGCGTCGCTGCTGGTGGCAGCCCGGCGCATGGGGCTCGCCCCCTTGCCGAGTGAGGCGCATCTGCCCATCGCCCAGGCGGCGGTGTTTCGGGCCGCCGGGCTCGATTTGGAGACAGCGCTCGCCGTTTCGGCACATCAGGCGGCGCAGGGCATGGCAACGGCGGCGGTGCGGCTCAACCTCATCGGCGCCGTGGCGGTGCAGGCGATCCTGCGCGATCTGCGCCCGGCCGTAACCCAGGCCGCTTCCCCGCCCGCGGCAGATGCGCATCCGGCGTCGTTTGCGCCGCTTTCTGACATCGCGCTGTTGCGCCCCCATGCC
>JBCDDO010000419.1:0-2921 GCA_039180245.1 Pseudomonadota bacterium
CCTCAAGATGCTCGAGCCCTTTGCGGAGCGCCCGGGAGACGCGCGCTACGACGGCCTGCTCCGGGGCGCGAGCCCCGGCGCGTCAGCGCCGGGCCGGGCCCAAAGCACCGGCCGCGGGGCCGAAAGGCCCCAAGCGCCGGCGCGCGGGAGCCCCCCGTTTCCATCCTGGGCGAGACGGCACATTGCCAAAAGATCCAAGCTGCTCAATAGGGCAACCCCACATAGTTTTCGGCCATCGTGGTTTGCGCCGCGGTCGAGGCCGCGAGATAGTCGAGTTCGGCTTCCTGCATGCGCTGTTCAAACACGCTTTGGCCGGGAAATCGATGCAGCGTTCGGGTCATCCACCAAGAAAACCGCTCGGCCTTCCAGATCCGGGCGAGCGCCTGGGCCGAGTAGCCCTCCAGCCCAGCATCGCAGCCGTCCCGGTAATGCGAAATCAACGCCTCGGTCAGGTAATGCACATCCGAGGCCGCCAGATTGAGGCCTTTTGCACCGGTCGGCGGCACGATATGCGCCGCGTCGCCGCAGAGCATCAAGCGGCCCCAGCGCATCGGTTCGGCCACAAAGCTGCGCAGCGGCGCAATCGACTTTTCAATCGACGGGCCCGTGACGAGCCGCGCGGCCGCCTCCTCCGGGATCCGCCGCTTCAGCTCGTCCCAAAACACCGCGTCGGGCCAGTTTTCCAGCGGATCGTCGGCCGGACACTGCACGTAATACCGGCTCAGCATCGCATGACGCATGGTGCAGAGCGCAAATCCCCGCTCGTGATTGGCATAGATCAGCTCATGCGAGACGGGCGGCGTTTCCGACAGGATGCCCAGCCAGCCAAACGGATAGACAAGCTCATATTCGCGCCGGATCTCCGCGGGAATGCTCTGGCGGCTGACGCCCCGAAACCCGTCGCAGCCGATCACCCAGTCGCAATCGATGCGGGTCTCCTGACCGTTGGCGACATAGGTCACATAGGGCGCATCGGTGTCGAGCGCATGCGGCGTGACCGCCTCGGCCTCGTTGATCACCACGCCCTCCATCGCATCGCGCGCGGCATAGAGATCGCGGGTCACCTCGGTCTGGCCGAACACCATCACCGACCGACCGGTCAGGGCCTTGAAATCGATGCGGAACTGGGTGTTGCGGGCCGACAGAAACGTGCCCTCATGCACCAGACCTTCGCGGTCCATGCGTGCACCGACCCCGGCCCTGCGCAACAGCTCAACCGTGCCCCATTCCAGCAAACCGGCGCGGATGCGGCTCAGTACATAGTCGCGGCTGCGTCGCTCCAACACCACGCTGTCAATGCCGGCCCGGTGCAAAATCTGGCTGGTCAGCAGACCCGACGGCCCGCCTCCGATGATCACAACCTGGCTTCGCATCCGACCCAACCCTTCCTGCGCGACCCGCACATTCTCTTAACTCTGGTGCCGAGGCCCCGCTCCAGTGGCCATCGCACGCCCGCGCCAGCCTGCCCATCAGAGTAGATCTGCGGGTCCGACAAACCATGCAGTGCTGCGACGAAGTCTTGCACAGATCGAACCTCTCGTGCAGTCTCGGCAACCGTGGGGATTCCGGTTTTTGAACTTTATGGCGAGGCCGATGCGCCGGGCAGCCTGCCCGACACGCTGCATTGCGAGTCCATTGCCGCGCGCTCGCGCCTGCATGACTGGACCTTCACCGCACATCGTCATGACGCGCTGCACCAGTTCTTTTGGATCACCAAGGGGGGCGGTCGCGCCAGCATCGACGGGGTGCCGCATGGCTTTGGCCAGGCCACGCTGATCTTCGTGCCGCGGCTCACCGTGCACGGCTTTTCCTTCACCCCCGGCACCGCCGGCTGGGTGGTCACGGTGCCGGCAAGCCTCGCCCTTCCCCTGCCCGAAGCTCCGCAAATCCTCAAGGTTGCCGGCGCCTCCGAACCGACCATTGTCACGGGGATCTTCAGCACCATTGCCGAAGAGCATGATGGCAGCCGCCCGGCCCGGCGCGACATGCTGGCGGCGCAGGCTGCGATTCTCTCGGTCTGGGTGCTGCGCACGGCAACCATGCGCGACGTGCCGCGGGAAAGCTCGCGCCGCCGGTTGATGCGGCGTTTCACTGCCCTCATTGAGGAGCATTATCGCGCGCAATGGCAGGTGGACGCCTATGCCGAGGCACTGGCCGTCACGCCCACGCATCTGACCCGGGTGTGCCGCGATGTGACGGGCAAGGCGGCCTCGACGCTGATCCAGGACCGGGTGATGCTCGAGGCACGGCGGCTTCTCGTCTACACCCGTTTGCGCATCGGCCAGATTGCGCATCAGCTCGGCTACAGCGACCCGGCCTATTTCACGCGGGTGTTCACCGCCCGCGCCAAGATGACCCCGACCGCGTTTCGCGCAACCGCCGACCGGCCGGCCGATGCCGTGGCGCCGATGCCGGGCTTTGGCGCAGCCGGCGGGCGATATGGCGATGCTGCGAGCGATGCGACGATCCGCCGGGCCGCCCATCGGGCCGCAGGTCGTGCAACCGGCGACACAACCGGCGACAGTGTTGAGCGTCCGGCACGGCGCTTGCTGGGCGTGACACCGCTGCGCCGCTGATCGGCTCCACCGCCTCAGTGCGCCCATTGAGCATTTGACGGCGCTGCGCGGGTGAGGCTTCCCTCAAAAATCCAGCAAACGAGGTTCTCATGCCGCAATTCGCCGCCAATTCCTGGGAAGCCCGGTCGGACGCCCATGTCCTCTATGGCTTTACCGATCTGCCGACCATTCGCGAACGCGGGCCGATCGTGCTGACCCATGGCACCGGCATTCATGTCCATGATGTGCACGGGCGCAGCTGGCTCGACGCGAATTCCGGGCTCTGGAATATGGTTGCCGGGTTCGATCACCCCGGCATCGCCGCCGCAGCCAAAGCGCAGTATGACCGATTTCCCGGCTATCACG
>JBCDDO010000420.1:0-2918 GCA_039180245.1 Pseudomonadota bacterium
CCGCGCCGAGCCCAAGCATCCCCACAATCTCGTAGACCACGCGGATCCCGCCATGCTGGTCGAAAAGCGCAAAGAGCGGGGCAAGTGGCGATGCGGAAGCGGCCAGCGCTGCCGCATCGCCGCGCGCGGCCCAAAGCGCTGCGGCAGGGTCCGGCAGCGTGCCGGCAAGCACCGAGTACCAGGCATCGGCCCCGGCGGCCAAGGCGCCCGCGATCTTGCTGTCGCCCGAATAGCCCAGCACGAAGCCGGGCGGGGCGGTTGTGCGCAGCCGCGCGAGCTGGCCGGCAAAATCCCCCTCCGGCGCAGGCGGGTTCTTGATCGCCGCCACGCCGGGGAGGGCCGCCAGCCGTGCCGCCAGCGCGTCGGAGATCGTCTGGCCGGTGGTGCCGGGATTGTTGTAGATCAGGATCGGCAATGCCGTTGCGCCCGCCACATCGCCAAAAAGCCCGAAGATCTCATCGTCGTTGAGCGGCAGGTAGCGCACCGGCGCGAGCAACAGGCCCGCAGCCCCTGCGGCTTCGGCCGCCTTGGCATGGGCAATCACCTCGCTGGTGCGCATGGCCCCGATGCCGGCCACAACGGGCGTGCCACTGGCCGCTTCGACCGTTGCGCGCAAGGCCCGCTGCCGCTCGCCCGCGCTGAGATACATGTAGCCTCCCGTCGAGCCGAGCGCCCCGATCGAGGAAATGCCATCACGCAGGAGCCGCGCCACCAGCCGTTGCAGATGCTCGGTGTCGACCCGTCCCTCTGCATCCGCGGGAGTAACGGGGAAGGCGCCGAGCCCGTGGAATGGTCCCATCACACCCCCGATGCGGGAATGCCGCTGCGCACGACCGGGCGCGGTGCGGTAAGGTCTTTCCATTTCGACAGCGCCTGATTGACCGTTGCATTGGGCGCGCGCGCAACGAAGCGGCCATGCCCCTCTTGCATGGTCAGCGCGCCCTCCTGGATGGCAACATGGCCGCGGGTGAGGGTGAACCGCGGCAGACCGGTCACCTCTTTCCCCTCAAAGACGTTGTAATCGATGGCTGATTGCTGCGTGCTGGCGGCAATGGTCTTTCCACGTGCGGGATCCCAGACCACGATGTCGGCATCCGCGCCGACCAGCACCGCGCCCTTTTGCGGATAGCAGTTGAGGATCTTGGCGATATTGGTCGATGTCACGGCGACGAATTCGTTGAGCGTGAGCCGCCCGGTCGCCACGCCATGGGTCCAGAGCATCGCCATGCGGTCCTCCACCCCCCCGGTGCCATTGGGGATCTTCGAGAAATCCCCGACGCCGTAGCGCTTTTGTTCGGTGGTAAAGGCGCAGTGATCGGTGGCCACGACACTGAGGCTGCCCGACATCAACCCCGCCCAGAGGCTTTCCTGGTGCTTTTTGTTGCGGAAGGGCGGCGACATCACCCGCCGCGCGGCATGGTCCCAATCGGGATTGGCATATTCGCTCTCATCCAGCGTCAGATGCTGGATCAGCGGCTCGCCCCAAACCCGCTTGCCGTTCTGGCGCGCCCGCCGGATCGCCTCATGCGCCTCCTCGCAAGAAACATGCACGACATAAAGCGGCACCCCGGCCATATCGGCGATCATGATGGCACGGTTGGTTGCCTCGCCTTCCACCTGGGTGGGGCGGGAAAAGGCATGCGCCTCGGGCCCATTATTGCCCTCGGCCAGAAGCTTGGCGGTCATCTCGGCAACGACATCGCCGTTTTCGGCATGGACCAGCGCCGTGGCCCCGAGTTCTGCCAGCCGCTTGAACGAGGCGAAAAGCTCATCGTCATTGACCATGAGCGCGCCCTTATAGGCCAGGAAATGCTTGAAGCTGTTGATGCCGCGCGCCTGCACCACGCTTTGCATGTCGTCAAAGACCTGCTCGCCCCACCAGGTCACCGCCATATGGAAGGAATAGTCGCAATTGGCCCGGGTCGATTTGTTGTCCCAGCGCTTGAGCGCATCAAGCAGGCTTTCGCCCGGGCTGGGCAGGCAGAAATCGACCACCATGGTGGTGCCGCCGGCCAGGGCTGCGCGGGTGCCGCTCTCGAAATCATCCGAGGAATAGGTGCCCATAAAGGGCATTTCGAGATGCACATGCGGGTCGATCCCGCCCGGCATCACGTAGCAGCCCGTGGCATCGAGCGCCGTATCGCCCGAAAGGCCCGGGCCGATCTCGGCAATCATCCCGTTTTCGATCGCCACATCAGCTTTGTAGGTCAGATCGGCCGTGACCACGGTGCCGTCCTTGATGATCTTACGCATGGCGATCTCCCCCGGTTATTCGACGATGACAGCGGTTTCCAGCACGGCGTGCAGCAGCACATCGGTGCCGGCCTGGGCCCAGTCCTTGGTGATATCCTCAGCCTCATTATGGCTCAGCCCATCGACACAGGGGCACATAATCATCGCGGTGGGGGCGATGTCATTGACCCAGCAGGCGTCATGGCCGGCACCGCTGACGATATCCATATGGCTGTAGCCCATGGTCTGGGCCGCCCGGCGCACAGCCGCGACGCAGTCCGCATCAAAGGCGGGCGGGTCGAACTGGCCGACGATCTCGCAGGAAAACTCGGTGCCGATCTGGGCACAAAGGCCGGGTGCGCGCTCCATGAGCTCTGCGACCATGGCGTTGAGCTTGTCCAGAAGATGGGTGCGCATATCGACCGTAAAGACGACCCTGCCGGGGATGATATTGCGGCTGTTGGGATAGACATCGACATGCCCGATCGCGCCCACTGCATTGGGTTGGTTGGCCATGGCGATCTCATGAACAAGCTCGGTGACCAAGGCCAGCCCGCGCCCGGCATTCTTGCGCATCGGCATGGGGGTGGAGCCGGTATGGCTCTCCTTGCCGGTGATGGTGCATTCGATCCAGCGCAGCCCCTGGCCATGGGTGACCACGCCGATATTCTTGCCCTCGGCCTCCA
>JBCDDO010000421.1:0-2873 GCA_039180245.1 Pseudomonadota bacterium
CGGGCAGCCTGGACCGGGCGGCCTGAACCGGGCGCGGGCCCCCGGGCTTCACCCGCCGCGGCGGGTGCCCTGGCGGCGGTTGCCGGTGCCGCGACGCTCAGTGCCGCTGCGCAGCGGTCGGATCTTTTCCTCTCCGGTCTCGGCACCTGGCGCGGCGTCGGCCGCATCCGAAAACTCCGCCTCGGCATCCTCCTGCCAGGCGGCAAGATCGGCGGCCTTGCGGCTGCGCATCTGATCGACGGCAAGATCGGCCTCCCAGGCGGCAAGCCCGGCTTCGGTGCGGGTGGCGGCGCGCTCGGCCAAAAGATCGCGCCGCCAGGGCTCAGCCTCGGCGGAAGCCGCGCCGGTCAGCGCCATCCCAATTGCGGGCAGCACGAAAACCAGGGCCGAGCCGCCCAGCCAAAAGATCAGCAGCGACCAGAGCGGTGCGGTGCCGACCGCAGACGCCCCAAGCGCGGCCAGCGCCGCCAAGCCATAGGCGCCGAGGATCAGTCGAAAGGGGAAAGTCATGGTCTGGCCGGCCCTCGCACCCGCAATCAGCGAAGTCTAAGGCCAGGGGTTTAACGCAGGGTTTCAGGGCCCGCGATCGCTTGCACCCCCCCGACAATCGGTCTGGACAGCTGTCCGCACGCGTTTCGGGGAGTTGGCGCGGCAGCGCCGGTTGCGGGCCGATGCGATGCCCCGTCACCCCCGCTCAGACGATTTGACGGCCGCCGGTGCCGGGGCGGGCTGGGCTGCCGGCGCGATGGCCGGCCGGGGGAGTTCGGCGGCTTCGGCGCGGCGCTCGGCCCATCGGCGGGCCTCGGCTGTGCAGCGCTCGGCCAGCGCCTGGGCGGCGCGCTCTCGGGCCAAGGCCGCCGCCGCGCGCCCGCGCACGCGCAGCCAGACAGCCCGGGCCCGGTCGCGTGTCGCGGCCCGCTTTGCCTCTTCGCGCAAGAGCCACAGCCGGTGCCGCGCGGCCACTGCGGCCGCTGCCGGATCGGTTTCGGCCGCCGCCGCGGCCAGATGCTGGCGATGCGCCGCGAGTGCTGCCTCGGCCGCCGCAAGCGCCTGATGGGCCGCGCCGAGCTCGAGCCGCGCCTGGGCAAAGCCGAGCCCGGCAAGCCCGGCGATTTTGCGCGCCGCCCTGGGGGTCATGTCCCGTCACCCTCTGGCCCGGCTGCCGGGCGGGTGGGATCGGGGATTGGGCCCGGAGAGGGCCCCCGCCAGCCGGTGCGGGCACGCCGGCGCATGGTCTCGGCAAAGCGGATCGCTGCGGCCACCGCCCGGTATTGGTCGGGCGGCACCTCCTGGCCGATCTCAACGAGGCCAAAGAGCGCCCGCGCGCAGGGCGGATCCTCATGGACCGGCACGCCCGCGGTCTCGGCGGCATGGCGGATGGCCAGGGCAAGATCATCGGTGCCTTTGGCCACGCAATGCGGGGCCGAACCCTGCGTCCGGGTCCATTTCAGCGCCACCGCATAATGCTGGGGGTTGACGATGACGACATCGGCCTTGGGCACCTCGGCCAGCATCTGGTTGCGGGCAATGGCCTCGGCCCGCTTGCGCCGGGCCTGCTTGAGATAGGGATCGCCCTCCACCTCCTTGGCCTCTTCCTTAAGCTCCTGATAGGACATGCGCAGCTTGCGGGCGTGATCGGCGCGCTGCCAGACCAGATCGATGGCCGCAATCGCTGCGGCAATCGCCGCGATGGCCGCCAAAAGCCCGCTGGCCAGCCGCATCATCTCCGCCCCGATCAACCGCGGCGGCGCGGCCAAGGCCCCGATCATCTCATCGGAGCGCGCGGCCAGAAACAGCGCCAGAACCGTGCCGATGGCCAGCATCTTGGCCACGCTCTTGGCAAATTCGACCAGGCCGGTGGGGCCGAACTTGTTGCCCGCGATCGCGATCGGATTGACCCGGTCGAGCTTGGGCACAAGCTTGTCGCTGGCCAGCACAAAGGCGCGCTGCGCGAGCAATGCGACCAGGGCCGCGGCCATGGGCAGGGCGATGAAGGGGAGGATGGCGAGCACCGCCTCGCCCAGGATCCCGGCGGCGAGATCCGCCCCGCCCGGGCCCAAAAGCCGGCCCTCCAACCCATCGGTGCGGCCCAGGAAAACCGCAAGCGCCATCCCGGCGCGGTCAGCCCCGCCGGCGCCAAAGGCGGCCAGTGCGACCAGCAGGCCCAGATAGGCCGCGGCCGCCGAGGCATCGAGCGAGCGCGGCACATCGCCTTTGGCGCGGGCATCCTCAAGCCGTTTGGGCGAGGGGGCGTGGCTTTTCTCCGCCCCGCTGTCGTTCTTATCCCCGCTCATCGCCGCTGCCTGCCGATCCCGGGCTCAGCGCGGCAGATCGAGCGGCGCGGCGAGCCGCGCATCGAGCGCGCCCTGCCAGACGGCCAGCATGGCCGGGGCGGCCAGGGCCAAGAGCACCAGCGCAGCCCCGGTGATGAAGGGCGCCCCGACAAAGGCAACCATAAGCTGCGGCATCGCCCGGTTGATCGCGCCAAGCGCGATATTGTAGAGCACCGAGACCAGCACGAAGGGCGCGGCCAGCGCGATGGCAAGCCCGAAGGCGGCCGCGCCATGGGCCACGCCCCAGCTGGCCAGATCGCCGCCATCGGGCAGGCGGCCCAGCGGCAGCGCCTCATAGGAAAAGGCAAGCATTGCGGCGGCCTTGACATGCAGCCCGGCGGTCAGGGCCAGGGCAATGCCGCCGATGACCAAGAGATTGCCGATTGCGGGCATCGGCTCGGTGGCCGCCCAGGCAACCTCGGTCGCCCAGATCTTCGGCGCCGGGATCACCCCCGACCCGATGCCTGCAATCGACAATCTCTTGGTCATCGGCGGCATTGCCCTGGCCCTGACCGCCGGGCTGCATGTCAAGGCCGCCGC
>JBCDDO010000422.1:0-2870 GCA_039180245.1 Pseudomonadota bacterium
CCGCACCTTTGCGGAGTTTCCGCCCGAGGAGAAAAACCGGGTCAGCCACCGTGCTGTCTCGATGCAACTTTTTCTCAGCGCCCTTCGGGAGGCACGCACATGACCTCGCCGCGGCAATTGATTTCGACCGGATCGCCGATGGAGGCCGAGCTCGCCTATAGCCGGGCGGTGGTCCAGGGCGATTGGTGCATCGTCTCGGGCGTGACGGGTTATGATTATGCCACGATGACCATGCCCCAGGGCGTGGCCGCGCAGGCCAGCAATTGCTTTGCCACCATCGCGAAGGTGCTGGAGGAGGCTGGCTTTGCCTGGACCGATCTGATCCGCGCCACCTATTACGTCACCGATCGCGCGCTGGTGGCCGAGCTTGCGCCGGTCCTGGCGGCGCATCTGGGCAATGTGCGTCCCGCCGCCAGCATGGTGATCGCCCAGCTGATCCGACCCGACATGCTGGTGGAGATCGAGGTCGCGGCGTTTCGTGGCTGAGACCCGTATGGCAGCGCGCCAGGCGACAGCGCCCACGGCCGGTCCTGCGACGGACAAGCATCCGGTCTGGGATTGGCGGCCAGGCGGGTTCGGCCTTTACATCCATTGGCCGTTCTGCCGCGCAAAATGCCCCTATTGCGACTTCAACAGCCATGTGCGCGGCAAGATCGACCAGGCGCGCTGGCGGGCCGCTTTGCTCCAGGAGCTCGCGCATGCTGCGGCTGAAACCCCGGGCCGATGGCTCGACAGCATCTTCTTTGGCGGCGGCACGCCCAGCCTGATGGACTCCGACACCGTCGCCGAGCTGATTGCCACGGCTTGCCGGTTCTGGCACCCGGTGGCAGATATTGAAATCACGCTGGAGGCAAATCCAACATCGGTGGAAGCGGCGCGGTTTCGGGCCTTCGCGGAAGCCGGCGTCACCCGTGTTTCCGTTGGAATTCAAGCGCTTAGGGATGATGACCTGCACCGGTTGGGCCGCCAGCACAGCGCTGCCGAAGCCCGCCGTGCGTATGACATCGCCCGCAATTGCTTTGCCCGGGTCAGCTTTGATCTGATCTATGCCCGGCAGGGTCAAACCCTCGCCGCCTGGCGCCAAGAGCTGGCCGAGGCGCTGTCGATGGGCGCCGATCACCTCTCGCTCTACCAGCTCACCATCGAGCCCGGCACAGCCTTTGCGGCCCGGCTTTCTGCTGGCGGGTTGCGCGGCCTGCCCACGCCCGATCTTGGCGCCGATCTCTTCGAGGCCACGCAGGAGATGTGCGGCGCGGCCAGCATGCCGGCCTATGAGGTGTCCAACCATGCCCGGCCGGACCAAGAGAGCCGGCACAATCTGGTCTATTGGCGGCAGGGCGACTGGGTGGGAATAGGCCCGGGCGCCCATGGCCGCGTGACGCGGGACAGCGCCCGGCATGCCACCGAGACGCATCACGACCCGGAAACCTGGTTGCACGGCGTGGCAAGAGACGGCCATGCGCAGGTGCATCACGCTGCGGTAACAGCCGAGGATCAGCGTGACGAAGCGGTCCTGATGGGGTTGCGCCTGACCGAAGGGCTGGATTTGACCCGATTGCGGGCTCTGGCTGCGGCCCGGCCCGACGGCGATCACGGCCTGAACGGCTCTGCACTCGCCGAGCTGCGCGATGCGGGCATGATCTGGCAGACCGACACCCGGCTTGGAACCACAGCATCTGGGCGGCTGGTGCTCGATCACATTGCTGCCGCCCTGCTCGCCTGAGCGGTTTACCCCCTTTTTCCGGCTCTGCGGCAGGCTATCTCTAGACGATCACGGGGAGGACGGCATGCGGCCGGTCTGGTTTCTGGTTGGACTTCTGAGCTTGGGGCTTGGTGCGCTCGGGGTGGTCTTGCCGCTGCTCCCCACCGTTCCCTTCATGCTGCTGGCAGCCTTCTGTTTTGCGCGCTCGTCGCCGAGGTTTCACGACTGGCTGTTGGCGCATCGCACCTTTGGACCGCAGATCGTGGCCTGGCGCGACCATGGTGCGATACCGCGCCGTGCGAAATGGATTGCAACGATGTCCATCGCCGTTGCCTTCAGCATATCGCTTCTTTTGGGTGTAGCCCTACAATATATTGTGGCACAGGCGCTCGTACTTTCGGTCGTGACCCTGTTCATCTGGACCAGACCGGATGGCGGTGCTGCCACCGAAACGGTACCGGACAAGCCGCCTCAGTCGCCACCGCTCAAAAGCTGACAGAGCCCGTCAAGCTCATCGAGATCGCGATAGGCGATGCGCAGCTCGCCTGCAGCCCCGCGATGCGCAATGGTCACCTTCAGCCCAAGCTGCGCGGTCAGATCTGCCTCGAGCGCCCGGGTGTCGGCATCCTTTGCAGCCGTCGGTGCGGCAGTGGATGGTGCCCCGGCGGTCGGGGTTTCAGTGGCGCTGTCGCGGGCCAGCTTTTCTGCAGCACGCACCGACAGACCACGCCGAATGATCTCTGCCGCCAGCTTTGAAGGCTGCCGCGCCGTCACCAGAGTGCGCGCATGCCCGGGCGAGAGCGTGCCATCGCGCACCCAGGACAGCACATCATCTGGCAGGGTCAGCAATCGCAGAAGATTGGCGATATGGCTCCGGCTCTTGCCCATGGCCTCGGCAAGCCGCTCCTGCGTGTGCCCGAACCGATCCATGAGCTGGCGATAACCCATGGCCTCTTCGACCGCATTCAGATCGGCACGCTGAATGTTTTCGATGATGCCAACCTCAAGCAAATCGGTGTCGGTGAAGTCCCGCACCAGAACCGGCACCTCATGCTGTCGGGCGATTTGGGCGGCCCGCCACCGGCGCTCGCCAGCCACAATCTGGTACTGCCCGGCGATTTTTGGATCCGGCCTGACGATAAGTGGCTGCAAAATGCCCTTCTGCTCG
>JBCDDO010000423.1:0-2858 GCA_039180245.1 Pseudomonadota bacterium
CGCAACGCCGCCTGGGTCGTGTCGGACATCATCTCCGAACGCAGCGCGGAGGATGGCCGGCGCGAGGGCTTCCAATCGGCCATCATCGACGACACGCCCGTTGCGCCGCAGCGGGTGGAGATCACCGACACCGAAGCGCAATTGCGCGAGATTAAGCGCGTCGCGCGGTTCTTCGGGGCTGGGCTCTGCGGGGTCACCGGCATCGATCCGCGCTGGCATTATGGCACGAGGGTCGACACGCGCGATGCCTCTGACGCGCCGCCGGATTTGCCTGAGGGGCTCACATCGGTGATCGTGCTGGGCCATCCGATGGATCTGGAGCTGACCGCGACCTATCCCTCGGCCCTGGCAGGTGCCGCGACCGGGCGCGAATATTCCGCCGAGGCCGCATCGACCATTCAGCTTGCCGCCTATATCCGCAATCTGGGCTATCGGGCCGTGGCCTCGATGAATGACACAGCGCTGGTGATCCCCTATGCGATCAAGGCAGGGTTGGGCGAATATGCCCGCAACCAGCTTGTGATCACGCCCGAGTTTGGCCCGCGGCTGCGCTTTTCCAAGATCTTCACCGACCTGCCGCTTTCCCATGACGCGCCGCGCCGACCCGGGGTGGCGGCGTTCTGCGCCATCTGCACGGATTGCGCCGATGCCTGTCCGGTCAAGGCGCTGCCCTATGGCCCGCCCAACGACCAACGGCCCAACCGCTCGGCCATGCGGGGCGTGGTCAAATGGACCTCGGATGCCGAAAAATGCTTCGGCTTCTGGGCAAAGCTTGCCTCGGATTGTGCGATCTGCATGCGGGTTTGTCCCTTCAACCGGGATTTCTCTCGCTGGCACAACCGGCTGTGGCGCCGTCTGGCGCTGTCGCGGTTGCGCAAACTGGCGCTCTGGCTTGACAGGCGGTCGGGACGGGCAAAGCGCAAACGCCCACAGGCCTGGTGGACGAAATGAACCCGGGCGCAATGCGCGGGCGCGATCGGGCGTTTCTCGCCGACCTGTTCCATGCGGCCGTCGCGGCGGCCGATCCGCGGGAATTGCTGCCCAAGCATCTGCCAACACCCCCGAAGGGCCGCCTTGTCGTGATCGGCGCCGGCAAGGGTGCGGCCCAGATGGCGCGGGCCTTTGAGGATCTATGGCCCGGGCCGCTTTCCGGCGTGGTGGTGACCCGCACCGGGTTCGGTGTGCCCTGCATGCGCATCCGCGTGATGGAGGCCGCCCATCCCGTGCCCGATGCGGCTGGGCTTGCAGCGGCCGCGGCATTGCGCAGCGCTGTCACCGGATTGGGGCCTCAGGATCTGGTCGTGGCACTGATCTGCGGGGGTGGATCGGCGCTTCTGCCCGCCCCGCCCAACGGTCTGACGCTTGACGATGAGCAGGCGTTGAACCGGGCGCTTCTGGCCTCTGGCGCCCCGATCTCGGTGATGAACGCGGTCCGGAGGCAGGTCTCCACGCTCAAAGGCGGGCGCCTGGCCGCGGCGGCCGCGCCCGCGCAGGTGCTGACGCTGGTCGTCTCCGATGTGCCGGGCGATGCGCCGGAAGAGGTGGCCTCCGGGCCCACGCTGCCGGGCGGGCGGACGCGTGCAGAGGTGCGCAAGATGGTCCGGGACTGGCGCATCGCATTGCCGCCAGGCGTGGCGCGCTTTCTGGCCGGCACCGACTGCCCGGCACCTGACGCCCGCGACCCGGTCTTTGCCGGCCATGAGGTCCGGCTGATCGCCAGTGCCGGTCAATCCCTTGAGGCGGCGGCCCGGTATGCCAGAGCGCGCGGCGTTCCTGTAGCGATCCTGTCCGACGCGATTGAGGGCGAGGCCCGGGACGTGGCCCGCATGCATGCTGCTTTGGCCCGCGAGATTGCGCTGCGGGACCGACCGCTCGCGCGCCCTGTGCTTCTTCTCTCGGGCGGAGAAACCACGGTCACCCTGCGCTGTGAAGATGGGCGCGGGGGCCGCAATGCCGAGTTTCAGCTCGCGCTGGCCCTTGCCGCCGAGGGACTGCCTCTGGCCGCTTTGGCGGCCGACACCGATGGTGTGGACGGGACCGAGGCAAATGCCGGGGCCTTTGTCGATGGCCGCAGCGCTGCACGGATGCGCGAGGCCGGTGTGGATCCCACCACAGCCCTGGCACGCAACGACGCCTGGGGCGCCTTCGACGCGATCGGCGATCTTTTTTCAACCGGCCCGACCGGCACCAATGTCAACGATTTCCGCGCGATCCTGTTGCGCGCCGAACCATCGATGTGACAGCCGGCAAACGCTTCTCTAGCGCGCCCGCCCGGGCCGATGCAAGGTTCCAAACACCCAGTCCCAAAACGGCGAGGTCACGCCGAAATTCACCGTCTCATCGCGGTAATGATGAAACCCGTGATGCTGACGCAGCCGCCGCCCGATGCCCGACTTCATCGGCAATTGGTGGCAGGCGAAATGGACATACTCGTAAGCCGTGTAGCCAAGCGCCGCCCCGGCCAGGGTGCTCAGCGAAAACGACCAGGAGAACACCGGCAGTAAGAGCGCAAGCCCAATGATGGCAAGCGGAATGGCAAAGCTGTGCTTGACGCTGACGACATCGTCGGGATCGTGCGGCTCGTTGTGATGGCTCCGATGGCCCGGCATGAAACGACGCAGCTTGCGCGCCCAGGCTTCCTCGGGCTCCCAATGCAGCACATAGCGGTGCAAGAAATACTCGAGCAATGTCCACCAGGCAAAGCCGTAAAGCGCGCCCAAAAGCGCTGGCAGCACGCGCCCCTCTGACAGCCAGATCGACAGACCGACCAGCAGCAGCGCGCTGGGCACAAACACATGCACAACGCGCGCAAGATGCGGGTGTCGCAACAGCCTCAGCGGCGAACCGCCGGCATCGAA
>JBCDDO010000424.1:0-2846 GCA_039180245.1 Pseudomonadota bacterium
CTTCGGTTTGCGCGCCAAGGCTGCGCCAGAACTCCGCAAGCCGGTCGATGGCCTCGCCGTCGCAGCCCTCAAGCGGGGTGAGGATGCACCAGCGATTGTCGAAGAGCTCGGCAAAGCCGGCATCCGGCCCGGAATGCTCGGTCCCGGCCAAAGGATGCGCGGGGATAAAATGGACTTCTTCCGGCACCAGCGGTGCGACGGCATCGACCACCGCCGCCTTGACCGAGCCCACATCGCTCAGCGTTGCCCCGGGGGCGAGGGCGGATGCGATCTCCTCCATGACCTCGGCCATGGCGCCAATCGGCACGCAGAGCAGCACCAGATCGGCGCCTGCTGCGGCATCCGCGGCGGTCTCGGCCACCTCGCAAAGACCCAGCGTGCGGGCCCGGTCGCGCGTGGCGGGCGAGCGGGCGGTGCCGGTTATGCGCCCTTCGAACCCGCCCCGGCGCAACGCATGGCAGATCGACGAGGCGATCAGCCCCAGCCCGATCAGCGCGACATGCCGAGATGGGGCCGGCCTATGGCTCACGTGGCTGAACCGGCCACAGCGGCGGCCGGCGCGGCGCGGAACGCCTGCACCGCCTGGGCCACCCGATGGCAGGCGGCCTCGTCGCCCACGGTGATGCGCAAGGCCTGCGGCAGGCCGTAGCCGGCCATCCCGCGCACAATGATCCCGGCGGCGCGCAGAGCGGCATCGCAGGCCCGGGCCTCGGCTGCATCGGCGAACCGGGCGAGCACAAAATTGCCCTCAGAGGGGTCCGAGGCCACGCCAGCCGCGACCAGCGCATCGGCCAGCCAGCCGCGCCAACGGGCGTTTTCGGCCACGCATTGCGCCACCCAGCCGGTGTCCTCGATGGCGGCCTGCGCCGCCGCAAGCCCGGGCAGCGAGACGTTGAACGGCCCGCGCATGCGCTGCAGCACCGCGATGACATGCCCGGGCGCATAGGCCCAGCCGACCCGCAGCGCCGCAATTCCGTGGATCTTCGAGAAGGTGCGCAGCATCACCACATTGTCGCGCGCTTCGACCAATGCCGCCCCGCCATCATAGCCCGCCACATATTCGGCATAGGCCGAATCGAGCACCAAAAGGGCTGCGGGCGGCAAACCGGCGGCAAGCTCGGCGATCTCCTCGGGCGGCACCATGGTTCCGGTCGGGTTGTTGGGATTGGCCAGAAAAACCAGCCGCGTGCGCTCGGTACAGGCAGCAAGCATCGCGCCAAGATCGGCACGGCGCGCATCTTCGGGCACCGCGACCGGCGTGGCCCCTGCCGTGCGCGCCGAAATCGCATACATCGCAAAGCCATGGGCGCTGTGCACAACCTCGTCCCCCGGCCCGGCATAGGCATGGCAGAGCAGCGAGATCAGCTCATCGGATCCCGCGCCGCCGACGATATGCGCAGGGTCAAGACCATAGACGCCGGCAATTGCTGCGCGCAGCGCGTCCTGCCCGCCATCGGGATAGAGGGCGAGATCGCCGGCGGCAGCACGGAAGGCGGCGATCGCCCGGGGCGACGGGCCGGCAGGGTTTTCGTTCGATGACAGTTTCAGGACCGCATCGCGACCCGACAAAGCGCTGTCGCCGCCCTGATAGGGGGCAACCTGCAGCACACCCGGTTGCGGCCGGATCAGGGGATGATCTGTGGTCATGGCACCCTCGCAAGAACCTTTGAGGCGGTGTAGCTTCCCGCGCGCCGGAAGGAAAGTGTGCGGCGTGGGCCGCTTACTCACCAGCGCCGGCCGGGCGGACCGACATCGACATGGGTGAACCCGGCATAGCGGCCAATGCCATGGGCCCGCATGATCTCGGCCAACCGGGCGGTGGCGGCATGGCTCAGACCGGTGAGCGAGATGTCGGCCGCGCGACCCCGAATATGCTGGGAGTGAAACGCCGCCCCCTCGATGCCGCGATTGCGCCGTGCGGTCCGGTAGCCGGAGGTCAGCGTGATGCGCACCGGGAAATCGGCGCGAATCGTGGCATGGGTTTGCATGGCCGAGAGCAGATCGAAGAGCCGCGGATCCATCCAGATCGCCGCATCGCCGTCGCGCCAGTCGCGAAACGCCCAGCAGAGGCGGGAATGCCCGGCCTCGTCAAGCTGACCGTCGCGGCGCCGAAAGGCGACATGGGTCTCTTCGCCCAGGCTGGCATGACGCAGCCACAGATGCCCGCGTGCGATGCCCTCGAACCGCGAGCTTTGTGCGGCCGCTGACAGCCGGGTGGGGCTAAGCCCGGCCGTTGCCGCAAGCCCCAGACCTGCACCCAGAATGGCCCGTCGTGTGATGGGACCACGCATCTTCGTGACCTCGCCGATCGATCGGGCGCCCATCGGCGCCGGGATGACAAGTGCTACGGCAGATCGCATACTGCGCCAAGACCCGGGCGACGGAACCTGCCGCGCGCCGCGTTTGGCGGCAGGAATGGCGGTTGGCGTCGACCTGCCGGACCCGGCTGTTCTCGCATCCACAGGGATATGCCGCCATGCGGCGGGATGGGGCGCGGGGTGCGGGGGGTATGGCAGCGGCTCCAAGAGATTGAATTGCAGGGGAGAACAGCATGGCGATCAGCGTGGCGACCCAAGCGACACTCCGCTATGGCTATGGGTTTCGTCCCGATCAGGCCGCCCCCGACAGCGCCGAGGCGTTGCTCGACGGCCTTGGCGCCGCAGCACCGGCCGGTTTGCCCGCGATCCCCGAGCTTGAGGAGATCTTTGCGCTCTTTCAACGGGTGCGCACGGCCAACCGGGCCATGCTTGACGGTGCGCGCAATGCCGAGGATCTGCGCAAGCGCTCGCGCCAGGCGCTGCGGGCGGCGCGCGAGCCGCTGCTGGCCCGGCGGCTGCTCTCGCCGC
>JBCDDO010000425.1:0-2837 GCA_039180245.1 Pseudomonadota bacterium
ACCGGCTCGATGGCTTGAAACACATCCTCCTGGGTGACGAAGCTCATCTCGATATCGAGCTGGTAGAACTCGCCCGGGCTGCGATCGGCCCGCGGGTCTTCGTCGCGAAAACAGGGCGCGATCTGAAAATAGCGGTCAAACCCTGCAACCATGATGAGCTGTTTGAACTGCTGCGGCGCCTGGGGCAGCGCATAGACCTTGCCCGGATGCAGCCGCGAGGGCACCAGAAAGTCGCGCGCGCCTTCGGGGCTGGAGGCGGTCAGGATCGGGGTCTGGAACTCAGTAAAGCCCTGGTCGGTCATCCGCCGGCGCAAGGCGGCAATCACGTCGCTGCGCAGCATGATGTTGCGGTGCAGCGCCTCGCGCCGAAGATCGAGGAAGCGGTAGGTGAGCCGGGTTTCCTCCGGATAGTCGAGATCGCCAAAGACCGGCATCGGCAGCTCTTCGGCCGCGGACAGCACCTCCAGATCGCGGATAAAGACCTCGACCTCACCGGTCGGGATCTTGGGGTTGACCAGCCCCGCATCGCGCAGCTTGACCTCGCCATCGATGCGGATCACCCATTCCGCGCGCACCGTCTCGGCCGCACTGAACGCCGGGCTGTCTGGATCGGCGATCAGCTGGGTGATGCCGAAATGATCGCGCAGGTCGATGAACAGCACCCCGCCATGGTCGCGCACGCGGTGCACCCAACCCGACAGGCGCACGGTCGCGCCGGCGTCATCCCGGTTGAGCCCTGCGCAGTTATGGGTGCGGTAGGCATGCATGGCGCTCTCCAAAAACCCTGATCCGCGGTCCACCGGCCCATTCCGGTCGGCCCGCGCGGTGGCGCCGTGAAAGCGCGACAGGGCCGATGTGTCAAGCACCGCTGGCGCAGATCGGGCGGCCCGCACAGGCCAGATCGCCGCGGCGGCACGGCTGCGCGCGCCTTGGCACGCAAGGGCTTTCAGTCTTGCCCGCCACGGTTTCGGGGTCTAGCGTCCGCTACGTGCCACGTTCGCCGAAGGGTCCACGACATGCTTCACCGATCGCCTGGCCTCCTCCTGATCCTCACCGCGCTGGTGGGATGTGGAGTGACGCAGGCCATTCCCAATCTTGAGGAGATCTATGGGCAGGCCGCCGAACTCCAAGGCCCCGAGCGGCTGCCGCTGATCGGTCTGCCGGGCACGCTGGGCTCGCGCCTGGTGGATGTGGAGACCGGCACCGAGGTCTGGGGTCGGAGCGATGGGCTGTCGGTGATCCCGACCGACCCTGCGGATTACCGCTTGATTGCCCTGCCGGTTGGCGATGGCACGACCCCCAACCGCGATTTGCGCGACAGCGTGCGGCCCGCAGGGGTGCTGCAACGCGCCTATCCCGAAGTGCTGGGCGTGCCGGTCGAGGTCGAGGTTTATGCGAAGCTGCGCGAAACCGTCCAGCTTGGCGGCTGGATCACCCATGAGGATCCGCTGATCGTGGCCCAGGCCGATCAGAGCGCGGCAGCCCCGATCCCCCCGATCGATGCCAATTCCTTTCCTTTTGCCTATGACTGGCGGCGCGATCTGGTGACGCTGGTGCGCGATCTCGATGCCCATGTCCGCCAAAAATCCGAACAGGTGGCGCTGCGCGCCGCGACCACGTTCGATCACGACGGGCCGGTGCAGTTCAACCTGCTGGCGCATTCGATGGGCACGCTGATCACCCGCTATTACCTGATGTATGGCACGCAGGATCTGCCCGAGGACGGCTCGCTGCCCGAACTTACCTGGGAGGGGGCGCGCCACTTCAACAGCGTCATTCTGATCGCCCCGCCCAATGCCGGCTCGATCACCGCGCTTGAAAACCTGGTCAACGGCAAGTCGCTGGGCCCGCTGCAACCCTATTATTCCGCCGCGCTGATCGGCACGCATTTTTCAACCTATGCGCTGATGCCCCGCAACCGCCATCAGCGGGTTTTGTGGTCCGACACGCAAGAGCCGGTGGCCGACATCTACGACCCCGAACTTTGGCTGCGGATGGGCTGGGGGCTGGCCGATCCGGAGGCCGCCGAGGAGCTGGCGGTGTGGATGCCCGATGTGGCGGACCCGGAGGAGCGGCGGCGGCGCGCGATCGGGTTTCAGGCCGAAGCCCTGATGCGCGCGCGACAGCTTCACGCCGCGCTCGACCGGCCGGTGGAGGCGCTTCCCCCGGGCCTCGATCTCTATCTGGTCATCGGCGGCAGCCATCCGACCCCGGCCACGGCCGAGATCGACCGCGAAACCGGCGAGGTGTTCGTCACCGGCTATGAGGAGGGCGACGGGGTGGTTCTGCGCGCATCCTCGCTGTTGGACGAGCGCCAGGGCACCGCCTATCGCATCGGGCTGCGCACGCCGCTGAAATGGAGCTCGGTGCTGTTTTTGCCCGAGGAACATGTCGAGCTGACCCAAAGTGCGGTCTTTGGCGACAATCTGCTGTTCTGGCTCCTGCAAGGCCAGCGCACCTATGACCAGCCCGACACGCTGCCCAACGGTCCGCTGCAGGCCTTGCCGCTGCTCACCAGCGGCGTTGAGACCCAGCAGTTCCGATCCGAGGATGCCGACCGCTAGAGCCGTTTCTCGCCACATCGCGGCACCGTTTCACCGCATGCATGCCGGCACGCATCGGCCCCGCGCAGGGACCGGGGCAGGGGACTGGGGCAGTGGTCGGGGGCACGGGTCCTGGGCAGGGGTCCGGGGCAGGGGACCGGGGCAATGCCGATTGCCCGCCCGCGCCGCGATGGCTAAGCTCGCGCGTCTGCTCAGGAGTATTCGCATTTGGAACGGACCCTGCTGCATTTCGTCTGGAACCATTCCTGGCGCTGGCAGCTTCTAATCGTTCTG